>CAZBIK010000097.1:0-11205 GCA_964491955.1 uncultured Ferruginibacter sp. | reverse complement strand
TAATCTCATCCTTGGAAAAACGTTTGATCACAGATGGTTTAAAATACTGCATCTGTAAACGGTCACCGGGGAAAAGCAGGTCACTCTTACGCGGAGCAGGCATCAGTGAGCTTTTTTCCTGGGTCAGCAGGGTGGCTGCATAATTGACTGCCCGTATGATATTTTCCTTCACCTGTTCGTCTTTCGTTGCCACAGCACTTTTTATCCATAAATACTGGAAAAAAATCAATCCAAACAGCGACAGCAGGATCAGGATCGTAATGAGCGGAAAAATTTTTTTCATGCCTGTAAAGGTAATTCAGTAATCTGCTGTAATATAATTTTAAAACCGCTAAACCGTAAATTTAACTAAGGTTTGGATTTTTTTTCCTTAAAAATACACCCCGGAATGGTTTTTTTGCAATTAAAGATTATTTTAGAAACATGATTGAACCCGGTACAGGCATATTACTGATCGCGGACCCTTTTTTAAAGGACCCGAATTTTTTGCGTACCGTTGTGCTTTTATGCGAACACCGTGAACAGGGTAGTTTTGGTTTTGTATTGAACAAACAGATCGAACAAACCCTTGATGAACTGGTACCTGACCTGGATGGATTTGCCTTACCGGTATATTATGGAGGGCCTGTACAGATGAATACCATTCATTTCATTCATCAATACCCTGAATTAATTCCGGATTCCGTTAAAGTGAACAATGATATTTACTGGGGAGGTAATTTTGAAACGGTTACGGCACTTTTAAAGAATAAACACATTGATCATCAGAAAATAAAATTCTTTGTCGGATACAGCGGGTGGGGTGATGGCCAGCTGGCTGTTGAGATGGAGGAAAAAAGCTGGCTAACGGTTTCTGCAAACCGCAAACTGGTATTCAATACCAGCCATTCCGAAATCTGGAAGGGCAGCCTGCAGGAGCTCGGCGGTGAATATGAAATGATGATCAATTACCCCATTGACCCGCAGTTAAACTGATCCCCTGGTTTTACTGTTCCTTTTCCATTTTGCAATTACTATATTGACCGAATAATAATTATCTTCCGGGTATAAACCAACAACCCATTGCTGTATTCATTTGTAAAGATCATTGCCCGTCTTGCCCTGCCCCTGTATTGCAGGGATATTGCCATTAATAAAAAAGAATACTTACAGCACAAAGGACCTTTGCTGCTTGCCGTTAATCATCCCAATTCATTCCTGGATGCGATCATACTTTGTACATTATTTGACGGCACTGTGTACTCACTTGCCCGGGGAGATGCTTTTAAAAATAAACTGGCTGCCAGGTTCCTGTACCTGTTCAACATGTTCCCGGTATACCGGGTTAGTGAGGGCGTGGAGAATATGGATGAGAATTACAAAACCTTTGAACTGTGCAAGGATATCTTTAAAAAAAACGGCATCGTTTTAATTTTCAGTGAAGGCAGGTGCATCAATGAATGGCATTTACGCCCGTTGAAAAAGGGTACGGCCCGGCTGGCCATCAGCAGCTGGGAAGATGGCATTGACCTGGAAGTATTGCCCGTTGCCATCAATTACAGTTCCTTTAAAAAATTCGGAAAGAATATCAAACTGTTCTTTGGCGACATCATTACCAGGGATGATATTGATTATAAAAACAGTCATGGCAACGCCATCAAACATTTCAATGAGACACTTAAATCTCAATTGAGTAAATATGTTTTGGAGATTGACAACAACGATAAAGCTTCACTGCATGAGGCTTTTTATAAACAGCAGTCCTCCTTTAAAAAAATATTACTGTTCATTCCTGCTTTAACCGGGTTCGTTGTGCATGCACCATTGTATTATTTTACCAAATGGCTTGGCAATACATTAATAAAAGAAAACGGGCATGATGATTCCAAACTGGTTGGATTTTTATTTGTGTTTTACCCTGTATTTCTTATAGCACTTACAGGGGTCGTTTTTTATATAACCGGGAACTGGCTTTCCTTCCTGGCTTTGCCGGTATTGCCTTTTACGGCATGGAGCTTTGTACAGTTAAAGAAACAACTGGATTAGAAGTGAGATACCCAGGATTAATGATCCGGGAAGTTGCATGCACCTCTGTACATAAAAAAACCCACACAAAATGTATGGGCTTTCCTTATAAGTATTTTTTGCTTACAGTTCTTCAGCACCTTCAACCAACACAGTTGTTTTATTATGCAACACTTCTACAAAACCACTTTTTATTGTGTATGAAGTTGTCTGTGTTTTATCTTTTAATATTTTCAGGTTACCTTCCTTTAATGCACTTACAAGCGGCGCATGTTTGTCCAGTACTTCAAACAAGCCTGCAATGCCCGGCAACTGTACGCCATACACATCGCCGCTGAAAATTTTTTGTTCGGGTGTTAAAATCTCTAAGATCATATTCAACTAAGCTTTTGCTGCTTCCATTAATTTCTTACCTTTTTCAATTGCATCTTCTAAAGTTCCTACCAGGTTAAAAGCTGCTTCGGGATATTCATCCACTTCACCGTCCATGATGGAATTGAAACCACGGATGGTATCTTCAATTGGAACCAGTACACCTTTTAACCCGGTGAACTGCTCGGCCACAAAGAAAGGCTGGCTTAAGAAACGCTGAACCTTACGGGCACGTGATACCACCAGTTTATCTTCATCACTCAATTCATCCAGGCCAAGGATGGCAATGATATCCTGTAATTCTTTATAGCGCTGTAAAATTAATTTTACCCGGTTTGCTGTGTTGTAATGTTCATCCCCAACGATCAACGGAGTTAAGATACGTGAAGTACTGTCCAACGGATCAACTGCAGGATAGATACCCAGATCCGCGATCTTACGGCTCAATACCGTAGTGGCATCCAGGTGAGCAAATGTGGTTGCCGGCGCCGGATCGGTAAGATCATCCGCAGGTACATAAACCGCCTGTACTGAAGTAATAGAACCATTTTTGGTAGAAGTGATCCTTTCCTGCATCAATCCCATTTCTGTTGCCAGTGTTGGCTGGTAACCCACCGCCGATGGCATACGGCCCAATAAAGCCGATACTTCGGAACCTGCCTGTGTAAAACGGAAGATATTATCAACAAAGAACAGGATGTCTTTTCCCTGGCCGGTTCCATCTCCATCACGGAAATATTCTGCAATGGTCAGTCCGCTCAAAGCCACACGTGCCCTTGCTCCCGGCGGTTCGTTCATCTGCCCGAACACAAAGGTTGCTTTTGATTCCTTCAGTTCTTCCATATTCACAGCGCTCAGATCCCATCCGCCTTCTTCCATACTGTGTTTGAATTTTTCGCCATAGTTCATGATACCTGCCTCGATCATCTCCCTCATCAGGTCATTTCCTTCCCTGGTTCTTTCTCCCACACCGGCAAATACCGAAACACCACTGTATGCTTTTGCAATATTGTTGATCAGTTCCTGGATCAATACGGTCTTACCCACACCTGCTCCGCCAAACAAACCGATCTTACCACCTTTTGCATAGGGTTCGATCAGGTCAATTACTTTAATACCGGTATACAGGATCTCATTGGCTGTACTCAGGTTTTCGAACAAAGGAGGCTTGGCATGAATGGGACGTCCTCCAACTTTGCTAACCTGCGGCAGACCATCAATGGCATCGCCGGTTACATTAAACAAACGGCCTTTAATGGCATCCCCAACCGGCATGGCGATCGGCTTACCGGTATCAATTACAACTGTACCACGAACCAGGCCTTCGGTTCCGTCCATCGCAATGGTACGAACACTGTCTTCACCAAGGTGCTGTTGTACTTCAAGCACCAGCGTATCGCCGTTTTCACGTTTTAACTCCAACGCATTTAAAATTTCGGGAAGTTTGCTGTCATTGTCAAACTGAACGTCAACCACAGCGCCGATGATCGATTTTATTTTACCGGTATTGGCCATAAGAATTATTTAATTATATATGTATTCTATTTCAGGGCGCAAAGGTAAGGGATCAGGTTTGAAATTTGAAATTTCTGGTTTGCCATTTTACAGGGAATTTTTGAACCTGTTTTATTGCCTTTCCGGTGGCCAGATCTACATCAAATACTATATACCCGGGGTTTCCGTTAAGTGAGAAATTGCTTAGTTTCATTATAAATTTGATATATGTTGCCCCGAATCAGGAAAATATTATGGATATCTTTTAGAGTTGCAACTATCCTGGCCATATTATGTTATTTGCTGGCCTGCCTGGTTCCGTTTATCAGTTCTGGAAAGTCGTGGTTAATTGCCATTCTTGGACTGGCATTTCCCCTGTTATTCATCGTGTTGACTGTATTTTTTGCCTACTGGCTGATCCGCAGATCAAAATGGGCCATCGTATGCCTGGCGGCCTTGCTCCTGGGCTGGCAACAGGTTTCTGTGATGTTTGGTTTTCATTTTCCAAAAAAGGCAGCAGTATCCAAAACACCGGGCAGTTTAAAAGTGATGAGCTGGAATTTATCGATGTGGGGACAGTCGAACACTACCAATAAAAGCAAGCCGGATTTTGAGACAGAAATGATCGACCTGATCAAACGAACGGATGCTGATGTTTTGTGTTTCCAGGAATACCTTTTTTTAAAAGATAAAAAATACAGGGATTCCATTCCACCGGCTTTGCTGGAAAACGGTTACCGGTACAGTTATTTCAAGCAGGTAAGGTACCATGCCCGGATTTATAAAACCACAATTTTAACGGCTTCTGTCATCATCTCCAAATACCCGATCAAGGATACCGGCCATATTTTTTTCAGTGAAGAAGAACTGGCGGATCCGCTCATGTATGCAGATATACAATTCAATGGCCAGACCATCAGGGTTTTTACCACGCACCTGCAATCAGTGATGTTTGAAGGCTGGCATTACAATGCCATGCGCAACCTGAACAGTTCGGTCAAAAAAAAATACGGCGATACAAAATCGATTGCATACCGGCTTCGGAATGCATATATAAAAAGGTCATCACAGGCTGAGGCTGTACGTCAAAAAATAAAGGAAAGCCCTCACCCCGTTATCATTTGCGGCGATTTTAATGATGTTCCCAATTCCTATACCTATTTTACCGTGAAAGGGGATTTACAGGATGCTTTTTTAAAAAAGGGATCGGGTTTTGGAAGAACCCTCCATTTCATATCCCCAACCCTTAGAATTGATTATATACTGGCTGATAAAAAAATGGACATTGACCGTTTCCATTTAATAAAAGTTCCTTACTCCGATCATTATCCTGTTGTTGCAGAAATGCATTTCCCCGGAGATCAATGAACCAGGTGATAAACCCAGGCAGCGATCAGCCCCCCGGTTATCGGTCCCACTATGGGTATCCAGCTATAACCCCAATCACTACTTCCTTTTCCCTTTATGGGCAGTATGAAATGTATGAGACGCGGCCCAAGGTCACGGGCAGGGTTAATGGCATAACCGGTTGGCCCGCCCAGGCTCAGACCGATACCAAGCACGAGTAAAGCAACGGGTAATGCATCCAGTGCGCCCAGTTTTACATCGGCACCTGTAATAAAAAATACGCCAAATACCAGTGCAAATGTGCCGATGATCTCGGTTGCTAAATTATACGGTGTATTTTTTATGGCCGGCGCTGTACAAAATACGGCCCTTATCAACCCGGCATCTTCGGTTTCGTCAAAATGTTTTTTATAGGTTACCCATACCAGTAAGGCGCCGGCCATGGCACCGCAGAATTGCCCGGCAATATGAACCGGTACCAGCGCCCAGTCAAATTTGCCGGCAGCAGCCAGTGCAATACTTACAGCCGGGTTTAAGTGGGCACCGCTTTTTGCAGCAGCAATATACACTGCTACAAAAACGGCTATCGCCCATCCAAATGTAATAACGATCCAGCCGCTGTTTTTGCCATACGTTTTATTTAAAACAACATTGGCCACAACACCATCACCCAGCAGTATTAAAAAAGCAGTACCGATCAGTTCGAACAGGAAATTATTCATAAGCAGTTAATTGATATTGAAAAGTAGGAATTTTATTTGACCTCACTACCAATCCCCTTCCCCCGAAATTATCGGGTTCTGCAACAAAGGAGAGGGGCCTAGAGACAAAGTAAAAATTGAGTTCCCAAATTTTATTTGGAAACAGAAATTTCTGTTTTGCTTATTTATCATCAGCCCAGGCAATGGCTGATTTTATAGCCCGTTGCCAACCTTTTTTCAGTTCAGCCTGATTTGCATCCGGCATCTTTGATTCAAACTGCACATCCACCTGCCATTGGTCCTGTATCTGCTCAATGCTTTTCCAGTAACCAACTGCCAGGCCTGCAAGGTATGCCGCACCTAAAGCCGTAGTTTCTGTCACTTTTGGCCGAACCACTTTGGTATTTAAAATATCGGCCTGGAACTGCCTCAGCAGGTTATTGATTGTTGCACCACCATCAACCCTTAATGCTTTGATAGAGATACCGGAATCGGCTTCCATGGCATTTAACACATCCATGGTTTGGTAGGCAATGCTTTCCAGTGAAGCCCGGGCAATATGTGCAGCCGTTGTACCCCTGGTTATGCCCACCATGGTGCCTTTGGCATATTGGTTCCAGTGAGGAGCGCCCAGGCCTGCAAAAGCCGGGACAAAATAAACCCCTTCTGCATCCTCAACTGTAGAGGCAAGTGCTTCAACATCATCAGATCTTTTAATGACTTCCAACCCGTCCCTTAACCATTGAACGACGGCACCGGCAATAAAAACACTGCCTTCCAGGGCATACTGGGTAATGCCGTTCACTTTCCAGGCAATGGTGGTTAATAAATTATTGTTTGAGATGACCGGTTGTTCCCCGGTGTTCATCAGCATAAAACAACCTGTACCATAAGTGTTTTTCACCATTCCGGGTTTTGTGCACATTTGTCCGAACAATGCGGCCTGCTGATCACCGGCTATACCGGCGATCGGGATATTATGTGATGTCAGAATATTCTGCGTGGTACCGTACACTTCGCTGCAGCTGCGTATTTGCGGCAGCATGTTGCCCGGTATGTCAAAAATTTTCTCCAGTTCACCATCCCATTGCCCGGTATGGATATTGCACAGCATGGTACGTGATGCATTGGACACATCGGTTACGTGTACCTGCCCTTTGGTTAAATTCCAGACCAGCCAGGTATCAATGGTGCCAAAACACAGTTCTCCTTTTGCTGCTTTTTCCCTGGCGCCGGCCACATGATCCAGTATCCATTTAATTTTACTGGCCGAAAAATAAGCATCAACGATCAGACCTGTTTTTTGCCGGATCGTTTCATCAAGTCCTTTTAACCGCAGTTCATCACAAAAAGCTGCTGTTCTCCTGTCCTGCCAAACGATGGCATTGTAAATAGGTTTACCTGTTGATCTTTCCCAAACCACGGTTGTTTCCCGCTGGTTGGTAATACCGATGGCTGCAATATTTTCCGGTAATAAACCCGCTTTGGTAATTGCTTCTGCGGCCACACCCAATTGGGTACTCCATATTTCATTGGCATCATGCTCAACCCAGCCCGGCTGTGGGAAAATTTGTGTGAATTCCTTTTGTACAGTGGTTACAATGGCTCCTTTTGCATCAAAGATAATTGCACGGGAACTGGTGGTACCCTGGTCGAGCGCCAGTATGTATTGAGCCATATTTTAAATTTTGTTTTGAAGTTAGCTGAAAAAAAGAAATGGAAGTTTGAATTTATTTAATTAAATTTTTTGCCGGGAAGACGGTAAGACGTTTTAGTTTATTGAACGCAACCTTAAAAACCACTATTATTTGGGATGAGTACAACAATTAAAAAAGCTGCAGTTTTAATCCCTGCAGCTTTGCTTTATATGGTAAAAGTTAAACAGTAAGATTTACCCTCTTCTTCCTTTTTTTCTTACCGTGGTTTTAACCCTTGTATTTCCCCTTGGCCCTGTTATTTTGGTACGCGTAACCCTGTAATTATTACGTGCAACGGTAGTTCTTGTCCTTACAGTAACTGAACTTGCCCGGTGCGGAATATAAACCCGGTGAGCACCAACAACCCTGTGTGTACGCACAATGGCATAATGCCGGTTATAATGTAAACGCCTGGGATGAAATACATGCCATGAAAGGGGCCTCCATGGTTTCCACCAGCCCGGGTAATGGCGCCAACGCCATGGAGAAACCCAGGGAACATAGGCCGGGCGGTAAACATACCTTACAGCGGGCCAGTAAAAAACATTTACAACCATACGGTATGATCCATAATAATCTGCAAAGGGTCCATTTCCCTTGTTAGTGTTATCATCAATTTCTTCATCCCCTTCTTCTGATGCCTCTGCGATAACCTTTTCGCCATAGATTTCTTCATCACCAATGATCTGTAGTACAGCAGTTGTATCACCTGTTTTCTCCAGTTCAATAACTGCAATATCCTGGTTCTCTGTTTCGGAAACGGCTACCTGCAATACAAAGGCATGCATGTTGTTTGCCGATTTGTCAATTACCCTTATATAATCAACCTCCCCATCCCCGTTCAGGTCGAGGTTATTTACATGTTTACCGGGCGAATTGATCAGCTTCTCAAATTCTTCAGGTGAAGATGCCTGTTTAAACATATCCAGGGCTCCCTGTAAACTGAAATGATCGCCGGGTAGTCCCGTAGAATCCTGTTGTGGATTTGCATAAGCGGTTACTGCAGATAAAAACAACAAAATAAACAGCATTTGCATTAATTTTTTCATAATTATAATTTTAGTCTGGATATGACTTTAACAATTTATAAAAGTTTAGTAACTGTTTCATTTTATTTAACCCGATCACCTATAAAATTCATCGGACCTTGCCTGATTTAATATCCATTTTTTACCAATTTATGCTCAAAATACACTGACCTTCAATGATTTTACTTAGGAAAAAACAATTTGGGCACTGAAAAAATATTCTTTTTTTAATAAGAAATTCTATATTTGCAACATTGTAGCAAAAAATAATCATTGTATAAAAGCCTTATCATAAAAAAAACAGTCGCCGCGGTTTTACTGATCGTATTTGCCTTCAGTATTACGCCTACCATTGTTTTTCACAACTGGCTGGCCGATCATGCAGATAGCGTTAAAAAAACAGCCTGCAGCACCGGTGAGCAGTATGGCAAAATAACTTACAACTGTAAATGCGATCATATTGTTGCCAAATCGCCCTTTGCAGATATAAGCAATGAAATTCAGTTTACTAGTAACCGGTTGTTTTCGCCGGTAAAGATTGAAAAAACAATTTCGTTCGTTTCGGCTCCCTATTCTTTCTTTTTATTGCGCGGCCCGCCATTGGTTTAATAATCATTTGTAAAACAGGGTTTGCTTCTTTCATTTTATATGAATGTTCGCACCTGATCATCATTGAACATTATTAAACCAGGATACATGCGTACAATTTCAATAACCGCTTTTTTATTATTACTGTTATTCAGTAACACAACTGCATTTACACAGGGCAATGCCTTTGCTGAGCCGGTCAAAAAATTCAACACACCCATAAAAGGTACTTTTTCAGGCAGGGTAACCGATGCTTTAACCGGGGCTGCCATAGCAGGTGCAACAGTTTATATTTCGGATATCAGGTCGGGCACTGCAACAGATGCCTCCGGTAATTTCAGGATCATCAATATTCCACCGGGCATTCACCTCGTTGAAATATCACATATCGGCTATAGCAGTATTGTGGAAAGCATTGACATATCAACTGATGTGACAAAAGATTATACACTCAGTGAATCGATCATAGAAAACAATGCAGTGGTGGTAACCGGTGTAACCGGCGCTACGCAGTTAAAAAAAGTACCCTTTGCCGTAAGTGTATTGCGCAGGGAGGATTTTTTCAGAAATACATCATCCAATATTATTGAATCACTTACGAAAATTTCAGGAGTATCTACCCTGGCAACAGGCCCGGCCATTTCAAAACCGGTGATACGGGGTTTAAGTTACAACCGGGTACTCACCATCAATGATGGTGTACGCCAGGAAGGGCAGCAATGGGGCGATGAGCACGGCATTGAAATTGATGAAGCCAGTGTACACAAGATCGAATTGCTGAAAGGCCCTGCTTCCCTTATTTACGGCAGCGATGCCATGGCAGGTGTGGTGAATATCATTACCAATGTGCCGGTGCCGGTAAATACGATCAAGGCCAATCTATCGAGCAACTACCAAACCAATAACCGTTTAAGTACCATCAACCTGAATATGGGGGGCAACAAAAATGGATTCAACTGGAACCTGTACACATCCAACAAAGCGGCCGGCGACTATAAAAATAAATATGATGGTCGTGTATTCAATTCCAAATTCACCGAAAACAATATTGGCGGGTATGCAGGTTATAATGGCAAATGGGGGTTCAGTCATTTAATAATCAGCAACTTTAATTTAAAAGCCGGTTTAATAGAAGGCGAACGTGATGCTGAAGGATTTTTTATTAAAAACCTCGCCGGCGGGATTACCCAAAGGGCCACCAACCAGGACTTTAAAACCTCAACCCCTTTTATTCCTTACCAGCACATCAGGCATTTTAAAATAGCCACCGACAATAATATTAAACTTGGTAAAAACCAGCTCACTTTCAATATCGGTTACCAGCAAAACCAGCGGGAGGAATTCGGCAACCCTGATGATCCCGGTGAACAGGAATTATTTTTTGACCTGAAGACCATTACCTACACAGCCCAATACCGCCTGGCTGAAATGAAGGGATGGAGAACTTCCTTTGGGATCAACGGCATGCAGCAAAAAAATACCAATAAAGGAGCAGAACAACTGGTGCCCGATTATTCACTTTTTGATCTTGGCGTTTATGCATTTACACAAAAAACCATTAAACGTATTACGCTGAGCGGTGGTGTGCGGTTTGACAACAGGAATATAAATGCTTCAGCTTTGCTTGATGGCACAGCCATCAAAGGGAATGCTTTTAAAAGATCCTTTTCAAATTTTTCAGGAAGTATTGGCCTGGCGGCACAGGTAACTGATGCGGTTAACCTGAAATTCAATATTGCCCGGGGTTTCAGGGCGCCGAGCATCCCGGAACTGGCCAGCAACGGCGCACATGAAGGAACCATCCGCTATGAATATGGCAATACCGGTTTACAGAGTGAGACCAGTTTACAACTGGATGCCGGTATAGATTACAATTCTGAACATATCTCTTTTGGCTTGTCTGCTTTCTACAACAGCTTTAATAATTTTATTTTTTACAGGAAGCTGCAATCGGCAACCGGCAGCGATTCGATC
>CAZBIK010000096.1:0-11226 GCA_964491955.1 uncultured Ferruginibacter sp. | reverse complement strand
ACGTTTTAAATAATTAAAATATTAATAAATTTACCGCATATCTCAGGGATTCTTATAAGGAATTGGTGTATAAGGTTACCTGGCCCAATTGGGATCAACTGCAACAATCCACCATGATCGTGCTGGGGGCAACCCTCATGATCACCGCAGTGGTCTGGATCATGGATTTTGTAGCCAATAACGCAATGAAATTCATTTATTCGTTATTCAATTAATAATTATGGAAGGAACAGAACCGATAGTAGAAAAAATAGAGAAAGCCGAAAAGGAATCCAAATGGTATGTGCTCCGTGTGGTAAGCGGTAAAGAGCGCAAGATCAAGGAATACCTGGATAAGGATATTGTGCGCAATGGCTGGACCAACATTGTAAAACAGGTTTTCCTGCCCGTTGAAAAAGTGTACAAGGTAGTTAACGGCAAAAAGGTCATGCGTGAGCGGAACTTTTATCCCGGGTATATCATGATCGAAGTGGCCGATGGCAAACTGAATGATGACATGATCCAGTCGATGAGCAATATCAGCAACGTGATGCATTTTTTAACGGATGGAAAAGGTTCAAAGGGAAATATCATATCGCTGCGTAAGGCAGAGGTGAATAAAATGCTGGGTAAAGTGGATGAAATGAGCGATGCCGGCGGCATGACCATGAGTGAACCATTCATCATCGGAGAAACGATCAAGATCATTGACGGTCCGTTCAACGACTTTAACGGTGTTATTGAAGAAGTGAACGACGAAAAGAAAAAACTGAAAGTGCAGGTTAAGATATTCGGCCGCGCAACACCGGTTGAACTCAGCTACATGCAGGTTGAAAAAATTGTTTAACAGGCAAAGCCGCGTGAGCGGTTTTTTTTAATTATAAAATTTTAACGATGAAAAAATTACTGACATTGATCCCGGCATTATTATTCAGTATGATCCTGCTGGCCCAGCCGCCAAAAGGCGATGCCAATGCAGGCATGACCTTTGGTGAAAAAATTTCCGCTGATCAGTCGATCCCAGTCAACGACCTGGCAGCTAAACTGCAGGGTTCAAAAACGCTTGATGTAAAAGTAACCGGTAAAGTAGTAGAGGTTTGTAAATCTGAAGGTTGCTGGTTGCGTATGGAAACGGCCAATGGCCCCATGCTGATCAAAATGAAGGACCATGCTTTTTTGGTTCCCTTATCCATGAACGGGAAGACCATTGTAGCAGAAGGTACGGCCACACTAAAGGAAACTACAGTTGAAATGCTGAAGCATTATGCAGAGGACGGCGGTAAAAGCAAAGAAGAGATCGATGCGATCAAAGAGCCAAAAAAGGAAATTACCATGCAGGCAAAAGGTATTTTGGTTTTATAATAAATATCAAAACATTTTAAACAGCCATCCTGAAACAGGATGGCTGTTTTTTTTAATGATCTTTTAGTTGTTAACCCTTGTCCACTCCTGAACCAGGGCCGCATCTGTAATTGTTTTAGCATTGATCCTCACCTGGCTGTTCGTTAAAACCGTGATCTCCCCGGGTTTGTAAACCATACTGCCGTTACATGCACTCGCCAGGTGGTTGATCGTAAATCCGCCGCCGCTTTTAGCCGATAAAGATTTCCAGGCTTCATCGGTAGCCCGGTAACAATAACTGTTGTTTTCCATCGACTTTACAAAGCCGGTGGCAATACCAGGACTGATAGTTACAATGGTTCCCGTTTGGGCATTGTTATCTGTTGTGGAAACCAGTTTCCAGTTTCCATTGAGGGAAAAAATACCACCAGAGGTATTCGTAGGCAGGTTTTTTATGGTATCGCAGGAACTGAATATGGCGAAACCGGCTGCAAAAAGGCTTAAAAGGGTAATTTTTTTCATTGCTTGATGTTTAAATACTATAATCATTAACTATGCCAACAAAAAAAACCGGGTAAATGCAATTATTTTTAATTAATTACCTACCTTTGCCGCCCCAAATAGTTCTTTAGGAGTCCCGATAGCTATCGGGAGACTTGGGAGTCTTGGTAAAATACCTGGACGCTATCACCAAAAAAAGTAAAAAAAATGGCAAAAGAGATCACCGGCTATGTCAAACTCCAGTGTAAAGGAGGGCAAGCCAATCCGGCACCGCCAATAGGACCTGCTTTGGGTTCTAAAGGTATCAACATCATGGAGTTCTGTAAGCAATTCAATGGCAGAACCCAGGACAAACAGGGTAAAGTGCTTCCTGTTTTAATCACCGTTTATGCTGATAAGTCATTCGACTTTATCATCAAAACCCCGCCCGCAGCCGTTCAGTTGCTGGATGCCGCCAAAATCACCAGCGGCAGTAAAGAACCCAATCGTGTTAAAGTTGGAAAAGTAACCTGGCAGCAGGTAGAAGAGATCGCCAAAGATAAAATGGCCGACCTGAATGCTTTTACCATTCACAGCGCCATGAAAATGGTTGCCGGAACTGCACGCAGTATGGGTTTAACCGTTGACGGAACCGCCCCCTGGGAAAATTAATTATCAACCTGTCCCGTTAAAACCGGGATATAAAATATTTGTAAAAAATGATCACTAAAAAAAGAAAAGTAGCAAATACCAAGGTTGATATTAATAAAGCTTATTCCTTAAAGGAGGCTTCAACTTTGGTTAAAGAAGTAAACACTACAAAATTCGACAGTTCTGTTGACCTGCATATCAAACTGGGAGTTGATCCCAAGAAAGCAGACCAGGCCATTCGTGGTACCGTATCACTTCCTCACGGAACCGGTAAGACGAAGCGTGTGTTGGTTTTATGTACACCCGATAAAGTAGCAGAAGCTACTGCAGCCGGTGCTGATTTTGCCGGGCTGGATGAATACATTACCAAGATCGAAGGCGGCTGGACAGATATTGATGTTATTGTTGCCACCCCATCGGTGATGCCTAAGATCGGTAAACTGGGTAAAGTGCTTGGTCCGCGTAACCTCATGCCGAACCCTAAAACCGGTACGGTTACCAATGATGTTGCCGGTGCCATCAATGACCTCAAAGGGGGTAAAATTGCCTTTAAAGTAGATAAAGTGGGTATTATCCACGCATCTATCGGCCGGGTAAGTTTTGCGCCTGAAAAGATCGCCGAAAACAGCCAGGAGCTGATCAATGCCATCCTGAAATTAAAGCCATCTTCATCTAAGGGAACTTATTTGAGGGGCGTTAGTATGGCCAGCACCATGAGCCCGGGGATAGCCATTGATACAAAATCTGTTCACAACTAATCCTTCGACTTCGCTCAGGATAATAAAAAATAATTGATATGACAAAACAGGAAAAAAATGAAGTGATTGAACTGCTGAAAGGTAAGTTTGAGCAATATAATAACTTCTACATAACTGATACAGAAAGCCTGACCGTGGCACAGGTTGGCAAATTGCGCAACCATTGCTTTGATAAGCAGGTGGAAATGAAAGTGGCCAAGAACACGCTGATTAAAAAAGCGCTGGAAAGCCTGGATGCTGAGAAATACAGCGGCGTTTTTGATTCACTGCACCAGGTTACAGCCCTGATGTTCAGCGAAAACCCGAAAGTGCCTGCCATGATCATCAGCAGTTTCCGTAAAGAGACCAACAATGAAAGGCCTTTGCTGAAAGCGGCTTTCATCAATGGAGATGTGTTTGTAGGTAACGACCAGCTGAAAGCACTGATCCAGATCAAGACCAAAAATGAACTGATCGGCGAAGTGATCGGATTGCTGCAATCACCCATACAACGTGTATTGGGCGCCCTGCAAAACAAAGATGCTGCAAAGGCAGTTGCTGAAGAAGCAGCCGCACCGGTTGCAGAAGTTGCAGCAGAAGCACCCCCGGTTGCAGATGTTACAGCAGCAGCTCCGGTAACAGAAACACCAGCAGCAGAAGCAGCACCGGAAGCCCCGGCCGCTGAAGAAGCAAAAGGCGAAGAAGAAGCACCACAGGCTTAGTATATTACTAAACTGTAACGATTCGAATTTTGCACATTTGCATATTTGCACATTTGCATATTTATAACGAACAATTTTTTTAAAAACCATCCGACGGATCCGATAAAGGGTGTGAAGCCGGAAAAAAAACAAACATTATGGCAGACGTAAAAGCATTAGCTGAAAATTTAGTAGGCTTAACAGTAAAAGAAGTACAGGAACTGGCAGAATTCTTAAAATCAGAGTATGGTATCGAACCGGCTGCTGCTGCAGTTGTAGTAAGTGCCGGCGGCGGCGACGGTGCTGCTGCTGTTGAAGAGAAAACATCTTTTGATGTGATCCTGAAAGCTGCAGGTGCCAACAAACTGGCGATCGTTAAGATCGTTAAGGAATTAACCGGGTTGGGACTGAAAGAAGCCAAAGACCTGGTTGACGGCGCTCCAAAACCGGTTAAAGAAGGTGTTGATAAAGCCACTGCAGAAGAGATTAAAACCAAATTAACTGAAGCCGGTGCTGAGGTTGAGGTTGCTTAATTGTAGCTTTCCTGAGTACCTGGCCTACAATTGTTTGAATTTTAAATTCAGCAATATTGCCAGTTAGTAAAAATAGCTTTAAAGGCCGGTCCGCATCAGGTGGACCGGCCTTTTTTGGGTTGTTAACCCGTTTAAAATTACCGGTTAATAATTTATTGAAGTATCATTAAAACAGGTTTTATAATAATGCAGACTGCCAATACGCTGTTGCCCGCCCCCAAAAAAATACCGGTTACTTATGTTACAACCGGGGATGCATTGATCCATTGTATCAACGAACTTTCTAAAGCAGGATCTATTGCATTCGACCTGGAATTTGACAGGGACCATTACAGCTATGGCTTCAACCTGTGCTTACTGCAAATGGCCAGTGCCACACACTGTTACCTGGTTGACCCCAAAGCAAAACTTGATATTTCATCCGTTTTTCCGCTTTTGGAAAACCCGGAAATTTGTAAAGTGGCACACTGCCCTTCTGAAGACCTGCGATTGCTGCACGCTTTAAAATGCTATCCGGTTAACCTGGCCGATACTGAACTTTATGCCAGGCTTTTAAATTACGAACGAACATCGCTTGGGTCAATGATACAGCAGTTGTTTGGCATTGAACTCGATAAAAAAATGCAGAAGGTGAACTGGGAACAAAGGCCACTTGAACCGGAACAGCTTAGTTATGCTGCAAATGATGTTCTGTACCTGTTGCCCATGAAGGAAGAACTGGAAAAACAGGCTGCATTGAAAAACCTGCTGCCTTTTGTGGAAGATGAAAACAGCCTGCTGTCTGCCACGATTTACAACATGGAGCCTAAAGATAATTTTCTTAAAAAGAAGGATCTTCTTTATTTAAGCCCTTACCGCCAATATGTACTCAATGGACTGTTCCTTTACCGGGATCAGATTGCCCGGGAGCAAAACAAGCCTGCACATTATATCATGAATGAAGAAACTACCCGTAACCTGGCTGTAAACGGTATCCCTCAAAATGAATGGCCGGAAATTAAAGGGGTACACCCGGTACTTAAAAGCAGTGAAGGTCAAAATAAGCTGTATGAGCAAATTGAAAATCTAAACTCGGAAGCGAACAGCAAAAAATTATCTTTCAAAAGAAACAGCACACATGCTTCAAATGCAGAGTTCCAGGCTGAAAAAGCCAGGCGGGACCTGCTGAAAGCAACCATTTTTACCCCGATCCAGAACGAAATTGCCGAACAATTCGGTGAACACGCTATGCGTTTTATTTTCAGCTCTGCCACTGTTGACGCCATTCTGCTGGGCAGGTTAAAAATTGGCGAAATAGGATCAACGTACAGGCAAATGCTCATAAAAAATACGGCTCAAAAACTCGGGATCGACCTGTCCGGATTTGAATAAACAAAGCCTTCCCGGGCCAGGTTAAAAATCAGCTATTCCTGTTGCCTTGAAACAGGCACCAGCCCTTTGAAGAAACAAGGAAAACGGATCGGGTTTAAACCGGGCGATTGTAAACCGGGAAATAGGGTGTTTATTTAGTTTCCCCCCATATCATTTAAAATCCGGTGGGTAACCATAAAATCAATTGATTTTCAACGGAAAACCCAATAATTTCATTAAAAAACCGACTTATCCACAAAAACCTTTCCAATTCGCCAAAAAATCGTATATCGTAATCAGGAAATAGGAAAATAATCCCTACCTTTGCCGTCCTTTAATTTAGGGTTAGTGGCGCAAGTTGTGTCAATACCCCGGATCAAAGGGTCTTCTGCACACTTAAAAGTCTTAATTACAATATGTCTGCAACAAAAACACCCGCTGCTAAACGTTTCAATTTCGGTAAAGTTGAATTTTTAGCAGAAACCCCCGATTTGCTGGGAATCCAGATCCAATCATTCAAAGATTTTTTTCAGTTACAAACCACTCCCGACAAACGTAATGTGGAGGGCTTGTTCCGCGTATTCAAGGAAAATTTTCCGATCACGGATACCCGCAACATTTTTGTACTGGAATTCCTGGACTATTTCGTGGATCCCCCGCGTTACACCATCGAAGAGTGTATCGAAAGGGGATTGACCTATGCCGTTCCACTGAAGGCAAAACTGCGCCTGAGTTGTAATGACGAGGAGCACGTTGATTTCCAGACCATCGTTCAGGACGTGTTCCTGGGCAACATCCCTTACATGACACCCCGCGGTACTTTTGTGATCAATGGGGCAGAAAGGGTAGTGGTCAGCCAGCTGCACCGTTCACCCGGTGTATTCTTCGGCCAGTCGGTTCACCCCAACGGTACCAAGATCTACTCTGCCAGGGTTATTCCTTTCAAGGGCGCCTGGATGGAGTTTGCAACAGATATCAACAATGTGATGTTTGCCTACATCGACCGTAAGAAAAAATTCCCGGTTACCACATTGCTGCGTTCAATTGGTTTTGAAACGGATAAGGACATTCTTGAATTATTCGGCATGGCTGATGAAGTGAAAGCGGATAAGAAGAGCCTGGAGAAATGCATTGGAAAGCGTTTAGCCGCCCGCGTTTTGCGTACCTGGGTTGAGGATTTTGTGGATGAGGATACCGGTGAAGTGGTTTCCATCGAAAGGAACGAGATCATCCTGGAAAGGGACAGCGTACTGGATGAATCCAATATTGCCATGATCCTGGAAATGGATGTGAAGAGTGTTTTCATACAGAAAGAAGAAGTGAGCGGCGACTATGCCATCATCTACAATACTTTAAATAAAGATACTTCCAACAGTGAACTGGAGGCTGTTCAGCACATCTACAAGCAACTGCGCGGTGCTGATGCCCCGGATGATGAAACGGCACGTGGCATCATTGATAAATTATTCTTCAGTGATAAGCGTTACGACCTGGGTGAAGTTGGCCGGTATAAGATCAACCGCCGCCTGGGATTGAATTTCCCGATCACTAAAAAGGTATTGACCAAAGATGATATCATTGCCATTATTAAAACATTGGTTTTAGTGACCAATGGCAAGAGTGAGGTGGATGATATTGATCATTTAAGCAACCGTCGTGTACGTACGGTGGGTGAACAATTGTATGCCCAGTTTGGTGTTGGCCTTGCCCGTATGGCACGTACCATCCGTGAAAGGATGAACGTCCGCGACAACGAGGTATTTACCCCGGTTGACCTGATCAACGCCCGGACATTATCATCTGTTATCAATTCATTTTTTGGTACATCACAGTTGTCTCAGTTCCTGGATCAAACCAATCCTTTAAGTGAGATCACGCATAAACGCCGTATCTCCGCACTGGGGCCCGGTGGCTTAAGCCGTGAGCGTGCAGGCTTTGAGGTACGTGACGTTCACTACTCTCATTACGGCCGTTTGTGTACCATTGAAACGCCGGAAGGTCCGAACATTGGTTTGATATCCACACTTTGTGTGCATGCCAAGATCAATGACATGGGCTTTATTGAAACCCCTTACCATAAGGTAACTGACGGCAGGGCGGATATGAAGAAGATCACTTTCCTGAGTGCCGAAGAAGAAGATACCGCGAAGATCGCCCAGGCAAATATTGAAATGGATGCGAAAGGAAACTTTGTTGATGACAGGATCAAAAGCCGCCAGACAGGTGACTTCCCGATCCTGGATAAAACAGAAGTGGAATACATGGATGTGGCGCCAAACCAGATCGTTGGTTTAAGCGCTTCGCTGATCCCGTTCCTGGAGCATGATGATGCCAACCGTGCCCTGATGGGATCCAACATGCAACGCCAGGCTGTGCCTCTGATCAAACCTGAAGTGCCGATCGTAGGTACCGGTTTGGAAGGCAAGGCAGCCCGTGATGCAAGGATCCAGATCCATGCAGATGGTGATGGTGTGGTTGAATATGTAGATGCCAATGAAATTCATGTCCGTTATAAGAGAAACGAAACCCAGCAACTGGTAAGTTTTGATGAGGACCTGATCGTATATAAATTGACCAAGTTCGTCCGTACCAACCAGGAAACCTGTATCAACCTGCGCCCTGCGGTAGTGAAAGGACAAAAAGTTAGCGAAGGCGAATTTTTAACCGAAGGTTATGCAACCAAAGGTGGTGAGATCGCACTGGGAAGAAATATGAAAGTGGCATTCATGCCATGGAAAGGGTACAACTTTGAGGATGCCATCGTGATCAGTGAGAAAGTGGTTAAGGAAGACCTGTTCACTTCACTGCACATTTCAGAATATGAAATTGAAGTACGTGACACCAAACTCGGCGAAGAAGAATTAACACCGGATATCCCGAACGTTAGTGAAGAGGCTACCAAGGACCTCGACCAGAACGGTATCATCCGCATTGGCGCACATGTTAAGGAAGGTGATATCATCATTGGTAAAATAACGCCTAAAGGTGAAAGCGACCCTACACCGGAAGAGAAGTTATTGCGTGCCATATTTGGGGACAAGGCCGGTGATGCCAAAGATGCTTCTTTAAAAGCAGCAAGCGGTACCGAAGGTGTGATCATTGACAAGAAATTATTCCAGCGTGCCAAGAAAGATAAGAATGCCAAAGTGCGTGAAAAGGCGCAGATGGATAAGATAGAGAAAACGCATGAGAAGAACGAGGCCGACCTGATGGAATTGCTCATCAGCAAACTGCAGACCTTATTGAAAGATAAGACCAGTGCAGGTGTCAGCAATAATTTTGGCGAGGTATTGATCGGCAAAGGCGCAAAGTTCAATGCAAAGAACCTGGCCAATATCGATTATCAGAACGTAAACCCGCTTGGATGGAGCGGCGATGAAAAAGTGGATGAGCTGATCAATATATTGCTGCACAACTACAACATCAAATTCAACGAAGAGTTGGGCAGGTACAAGCGTGAGAAATTCAACATCTCCATTGGTGATGAATTGCCTGCAGGTGTATTGAAACTGGCGAAAGTGTATATGGCCGTTAAGCGTAAGTTGAAAGTGGGGGATAAGATGGCGGGCCGTCACGGTAACAAAGGTATTGTTGCCAAGATCGTACGCCAGGAAGACATGCCTTTCCTGGAAGATGGAACACCGGTTGATATCGTACTGAACCCGTTGGGTGTACCTAGCCGTATGAACCTGGGACAGATCTATGAAACCGTACTTGGCTGGGCCGGTGAAAAACTGGGTGTACGTTTTGCAACGCCCATATTTGATGGTGCAAGCGTGGCAGAAATTGACGAAGAGATCACCAAGGCAGGTTTACCTAAGTTTGGTCATACTTATTTATATGATGGGGAGACCGGCGACCGTTTCGACCAGAAGGCAACTGTGGGTATCATCTACATCATTAAGTTACACCATATGGTTGATGATAAAATGCATGCACGTTCGATCGGGCCATACAGTTTAATAACCCAGCAACCGTTGGGTGGTAAGGCACAGTTTGGTGGTCAGCGTTTTGGCGAGATGGAGGTTTGGGCACTGGAAGCTTATGGTGCATCCAACATCTTACAGGAGTTGTTAACACTTAAATCCGATGATATCATCGGAAGGGCCAAGACATACGAAGCCATTGTAAAGGGGGATAACATTCCAAGAGCCGGTATTCCTGAATCATTCAATGTATTGGTTCATGAGTTAAGGGGATTGGGACTGGATCTGAAGTTTGATTAAAGCCTCCCCAAACCCCTCCCAAGGAGGGGCTTAAGAGAGTTCTAAAAACTGAGAGATATCAGTTTTTGTAAGAGTTGTTCTTTAATTATTTAAAAGCTTTTAAAAATAAGGGTCTTCAAAGTCCCTCCTTGGGAGGGATTTAGGGAGGCCAAAAAATTATCAATTAAGAATATGGCATTCAAAAAAGAAAACCGCCCAAGGCCAACATTTTCACAGATCACAATTGGTTTGGCTTCCCCGGACAGCATTTTGGAAAAAAGCTATGGAGAAGTTTTAAAGCCGGAAACCATTAACTACCGTACGTACAAACCTGAAAGGGATGGTTTGTTCTGCGAAAGGATATTCGGGCCGGTAAAGGATTATGAGTGTGCCTGCGGCAAATACAAGCGTATCCGTTACAAGGGTATTGTGTGCGACCGTTGCTGAGTGGAGGTTACAGAGAAAAAAGTACGCCGTGAAAGAATGGGGCACATCAAACTGGTGGTACCTGTTGTGCATATCTGGTACTTTAAATCATTGCCTAACAAGATCGGTTACCTGCTTGGAATGAGCTCAAAAAAACTGGAGAGTATTGTTTACTACGAACGTTATGTGGTTATTCAATCCGGTATCCGGGCCGATAAAGGGCAGAACTACGGCGACCTGCTGACTGAAGAAGAATACCTGGACATTTTAGATACCCTGCCAAAAGACAACCAGCACCTGCCGGATGAAGACCCGAACAAATTCATTGCCAGGATGGGTGCCGAAGCGGTACATGACATGTTGCAGCGTATCGACCTGGACCAGCTGAGTTTTGACCTCCGCAATGCTGCAGCCAATGAAACATCACAGCAACGCAAGGCCGATGCTTTAAAGCGTTTAAGCGTTGTGGAAAGTTTCCGCGATGCCAATACCAGGATCAACAACCGTCCAGAGTGGATGGTGATGCAGTATTTTCCTGTTATACCACCTGAATTGCGCCCGTTGGTTCCTTTGGATGGCGGCCGTTTTGCGTCTTCTGATCTGAATGACCTGTACCGCCGTGTTATTATCCGTAATAACCGTTTAAAAAGATTATTGGAAATCAAAGCGCCTGAAGTGATCTTACGTAATGAAAAGCGTATGCTGCAGGAAGCGATAGATTCACTGTTTGACAACAGCCGTAAATCAAATGCCGTAAAAGCAGAAGGTGGACGTGCATTGAAATCATTGAGTGATGTATTGAAAGGTAAACAAGGTCGTTTCC
>CAZBIK010000095.1:0-11267 GCA_964491955.1 uncultured Ferruginibacter sp. | reverse complement strand
CCAATTCCGTGATGGTTACCCCTTTTGCTTTTCCGGATGTGGAATGAATAAAATAGCACACCCCTTTCTCATTTGAAGTAATGATGCCAATATGGCCCGCGAGCCGGTTAGAGCTGACTGTGCCGGTAAAAAGAACAAGGTCCCCCGGTTTTGCATCTGCCAGGTTGATCTTCCTTTCGATATTACTGTAATCAATACTCGAACGGGGAACAGCAATATGAAAATGGTTAAATACATAGGTAAGAAACCCTGAGCAGTCAAATCCAACAGCAGGATCTACAGAACCATACCTGTAAGCTGTACCAATTAGTGACCTGGCAAAGGACAGTAATTCTTCCGGGGTGGTAGACCCGGTATTGATCCTTTTTGAATCCAGGGGGAAGGTGTTAGCTACAACCTGAGGTTTTACAATTGTATCCTTACCGGCATCATTTTTTAGCTGCAGCATTTCAGCGCCGGGCTCCATGGAATCTTTATTGTAGCAGGATGTTAATGTAAACAGCCATATAATTAGCATTGCAAAACGCATACACAATGGTTACAATAATCAATCCAACAATTCAGGAATCAGGAAACATACAACCTGACCTGAACCAAAATATCAAACCGGCAGAAAAGTAAACAGCCATTTGTACATAAATAAATAAAGCCCGTTAATTCAACAGGCTTTATTATTGCGCATGGCACCTGTTATCTGGCGCAAGTGTTCCCGTTAATATTGTCCATCATTTATCGAAATGATTTCGGGATCACTTGTGACATTTAAATCCTCCCGGATTGTATCCGGGATTTAGAATTATAAATGCTCAATTTTCAACAACCCATGCTCATTGGTATAATAATCAATTGCACTGCTGTACTTATAATGCCAGGGTTCCCAAACCAAACCACTTCTCACCGGGTTTTCATGTAAATAATTGAGCCGCTCTTTTAATTTTTCGGGCGTATTTAATTCAACAGGATGATAATCCTGTTTCCAAAATTGATAATCCTTATTGTTATTATTATTTTTTCCTGCGTAACTAAAAAGATTCAACATCCATTCTTTTCTGCTTTCGGTCGGGTTTTCCTTTATGGCAACTATTATCTGTTTGCTCGTGTATTTTTTTATATCACGTACCAAATGCTCAATTTTATTTGTATTACTGCTGATTATTAAATGTGCATGATTGGTCATAATGACCCAGGCATGTAATACCAATCCTTTATTTTCCTGGCAATATTTTAAACTCTCCACAAACAATTCTTTATATTGCTCCCTGCTGAATACATCTACCCAGCCAACTACAGAAAAGGTTATGAAATGAGGAATAGCATCTTCGCCAACTTTGTATTTAGATGACATAGTAGTACTGATTATGTGTACGTAAATATAAAAATTATTTCGTTTTCTAACCCCGGTTGCAAACCGGGGAATTAAAAACCCTAAACCTGGCGCAAGTGTTCCCGAAAATAATCTCAAATATTTATCGAAATGATTACGGGATCACTTGTGACATTTAAATTTGTCCGGATTGTATCCGGGCGTTTTGTAAATAAAATATATTTCGTTTTCTAACCCCGGTTGCAAACCGGGAATTAAAAACGGCATCAAGTGATCCCATAAACTTTACGTTGTAAAAATTAAGAATTGGAGATGGGAACACTTGCGCCAGTTGCCCTGAACCAAAATATCAAACCGGCAGAAAAGTAAACAGCCATTTGTACATAAATAAATAAAGCCCGTTGAATTAACGGGCTTTATTATTGCGCATGGCACCTGGCATTATTTTGCCGTAGCAGGACTGATAACATTCCCAACCTCTACAATTGTATTGGCAGGAAAACCACCTTTTTTTGCATGCTCCCTGATAAGGGCTTCGCTTTTGGCTTTGTAAATACAATAAATCTTGTTGCCGGTCACATAACTCTGCAGCCACTGGATATCTGGCCCCATTTCTGTGAGCACCGAACAGGATTTTTGTGAGATGCCCTTTAACTGTTCTGCAGTGAATTTCCCGGCATCGGGAATTTCCCTTTCAATAAGATAGGTTTTCATTTCTGTGTTGTTTTGTGTGTTTGCATTTGATGTTTGTTTTGCATTTTGGGCCATGGCAGCATAACCGGTAAACAGCATGATCGCCATGAGCAATGTAAAATGTTTGGTGATGAATTTCATGTCAGTAGTTTTTGATTGTTAGAAGATGCATAAAGGTAATATCACCATCAGCCGGGAGGCTGTAACAAATCATTCAATGAATGGTAATGGGAATGAAACAAATCATTCAAACAATGGTAAAATCGGATCGCAGAAATAAATTCAGCTTAATGCAACAGGTCAAGATAAGCCATGGGCAGGATACCGTATTTCTTTTTAAAACACTTGGTAAAATAAGAAGGGCTGCTGAATCCCGATTCAAATGTGATCTGTGAAATGCTGTATGGGTTCTTCCGCATCAGGTCCTTTGCTTTCTCCATCCTGAATTCCTTAAGCAATATATTGGGCGATAGACCGGTGAGCTGAATGGTTTTCCGGTACAATTGCGATTTGCTCATGGCCATTGCTTTACAGTAGTCTTCCATATCAAACTCAGCATCCTGCCAGTTCTTGTCCAGTTGGCCGAACAGGGATCCCAGCAACTGTTCATCTGACGGGGCAAGTGCTGAAAAATGATTTCCACTGAATTGAAAATGATCCTTTGCCACCAGTTCCTTTACTGCTGAAGCAACAATGATCTGCATGTTGCCGGCAATGGCGCACATGTACCCGGCCAGTTGCAGGGTATCACCAAACAAACTGATGCTTTTTTCAACCGGTTCGCCTGCATTGATGGCCATTTGCAGAGCACCTGTCCCTTCAACGTATCCAGATAATTCTTTTTGAATGTCCAGTGCAGCCGAAACAGCATTGGATGCCGAAGTAAAAGAAATGATAAACCCTGTTCCGCCATGTTCAGCTTCCCTGCCGCCATGCCTGGACATATTCTTCCGGATGATCTCATTTTGACGGTTAAGGAGTTCGTAAGCTTTATCGGCACCGAGTTTATATTTTACCAGTACCGGGTCAGCTGTTTTTATAAGCAGCAAAACCCGGAAAGAAGGATCGGCAAAAACCTTTAAACCATCATCCGTGGTCTCTGCTTCCGTGGGGTCGTAGATCCTTCCCAGGAATGAAGAAACCACATCCGGGCTCACTTCAATGATCCGGTTTGGTATAAGCCCATGTGCCTTACCGTGCATTTCTTCCACAGCTTCCTTTGTGGGCGCTTCTATCAGGCAAAAAACATTTTCCCTTTCCTCATCCACCCAATAGGTCATGCATTTACACGCAAATTCTTCCTGGTGTATCATATCCTGGTGATGGGCCTCAGCCACGGCCCGGGCCTTTACACCCGGTACAATATGTACGTCCATATATATCGGCATGCCTGTTCCTGTTTAATTCAACACTAAAATATTATTGTACCTGTCATCTATTCTATAAAACCAGTCTAAAGATAAATTGGAAAATTGAAGAACACAATAATTACTTATGCCTTGTCCAGGTGTATCCATTGCTGAAGTCACACAGGGTTTTTACGGATTGTTTTTGCCCTTTATGGCTTTGCAACATTGGCCGGAGACCAAAAGGCTGCGCAAATGAAGACATTAACCAGCTTAGCTTCTTATTGATCAGCATTAAAAAACCCACAGTTCAGCCACTTGACTGCGGCTAAACTATGGGGCAAAACATTCGAGGCTGTTAAACAGGATCCTCTTTAACGGGCAGAATAAATTTTATGCAATGACAGGAAAGAAAAGAACAGCCCGATCATAAGCAATACAGTGCGTACCCAGTTCATGGTATTCCATTCAGACCATGTTTTCTTCAGCAGCTCAACATCAGTAAGCTGTGCTGTTTTAAACATAATGTCATTCCTTGGGTAGAAATAACCAAAGGTCATAGCTTCTGCCGCAATGTACATGACCAAAGCCAACCCAAAATACAGCCTGGTAGCCGGAGCTGATTTCCAGAAAATGATCAGCACGATCAGCCCCGACAGCTGGTTCACAGGAGAAAATATCCGGAAAAAATAACCGTGGTTTACCGTTTGAAAATACTCCCGGGCTGCTGCAATGGAATTGGGGATATTGCTTCCCCATGAAGTGGCGTCGACCAATGACGTGTAGATGTTTACCAATATCAGCCCTGCTGTAATGGTAATGGTTGTAAATAAAAGAATTGTTTTCATGACTTTTTTTTGATGGCAAAGATGGGAACAGGCCGGCAGGCTAAATTGTATTTAACGGACATCTTTGTAAAGGTGGCCCTTTACTATACCCTTATTCCGCTTGTAAGCTCCGGGTGTCATTTTTGTATAAGCCTTAAAACTTTTGATGAAATGCGATTGGTCTGCGAACTGGCTTTGGTAGGCAACGGCGGTAAGCGGAAGGTCGGTATGATGGATCAGGTGCACAGAGTGCAGGTATTTTTTATACAGCAGCAATTCTTCCGTATTCATTCCGGTAGCCTCAAAAAGTTTCCTGGATAAATGCCGGGGCGAATAACACAATGAACTGGCCAGCTCTTTTACCGACAGGTAGTGTTGATTGCTGGCATAAAGGAAATTATTGATCAATTGTTCCTGGGGGTGCATGTCCATAAAATGCTGCTTTAGCCAGGCCTTGAAAACAGAAACCCGTTTATTGAAATCACCCTGCCCGGCCAATTGATGCCAGAGCGACATGAAAGCCGGGTCGATCAGGGCAAGGTCAACTGTGATATCTGCAAATTCAGATGCCGGGCAACCAAATATTTTCTTTACGGCCAGGGGCTGAAACTGCACACCAAAGAACACCAGTTGCTTCGGCAGTTGCAACTCTAAAGGTGCCCTGTTGAAACCGTTAATAAAACAATGGGGTAAATGGTATTCACTGCCGCCTGTTTTGTTAAGGATCACAGAACTGTCACTGAAATTAAAAATGATCTCTATAATGCCCTTGGGTATAATATATTCTTTGCTGAAAGGGGTAAAATGATCCACCTGCCAGATAGCATGTATCACATTCTTAACAGCCATGTCTTTTGGTATGTAATAATTACTATTCACAATGATGATGATGCAGTGCAGCAGGGATAGCTGTTATTGATGAAGGCATAAAGAAACCTGGTTTTTATGAGTTCGTGAAATAGCAGTTTAAAAAGGTATATGCCCTATTCAAAAACATAATACAGCCCCAGCACTACCAGGCAAACAGCAATCGTAGTGAGCCCGTAAAAAATAAAATCGAACATATGTGGCAGTGCATGGGTAATGGTGAGCACACAACTTAAAAACCCAAGGAATGCACCAACAGCCATACAGACAAAGCCGGTTGAACGCCGTTTTTCATACCGTATCCGTTTTATGGCTTCCAGGTAACCGGCTATTTGCTCTCCGGTTATACCCATTTTCATCAATTCCTGCTCAACAGTGCCCGGTGCAGGTTTTAAAGACAATACCTGGCGGCATATATTTTCATCCGGTGTAAAATTTTCCTGCATGGCGTCCCGGTTTTATTTTTTATTGTTTACCGTAAGTCTAAACCTGCAGTAAATTAAAAATATTTATGCGGATTATCAAATGAAAGGGCCAGAATGTACAGCATTGCCGGGACAGGCTGGAACAAAATACTTTATATGCAGGATACCTCAACTTTTAAAACTCCAGGATAACCCCCAGGGTGGGGGTAACGAAAGGGTCATCATTTTTTACCCTGGTTGGTATGGCATTACTTCCATCTGCTTTAACCGGTAAACCATCTGTTGTTTCAAAAGCAGTATTGGCTGCATTTCTTTTAAAAGTATATTCCGGTATGGCGGGATTTTTTGCCACATACCAGTTGGTAACATCTAAAAACAGGTCAATGCTTATTTTCCGGAAGTTCCATTTTTTATCTATCCGCACATCGCTGCTGTTGAACCCGGTAAGCCTGTTGCTGTTCAGTTGTGCATAATTTAAAGTACCAACACCCTGCGACAAATAATTCAGCCTGGATTGTACTTCATCAAACGGTGTATAAGGTGCCCCACCCTGGTAGCGGAATTTTAAACCAAGCTCCCAGTTACGTGGAAATTTATAACCCCAGGTAATACTCAGCAAGTGCCGGTTGTCCCAACTGCTGGCAATATATTTTCCATTGCTGCCGGTATACAGGCTCCTGTAAAAAGTGTAGGACAGGATGCCAAAGAAATTCTTTGTGAGTTTTTTTTGTGCAAAAAATTCAACGCCATAAGCCCTGCCTTTTCCGTTGGTGGTAACTGCTTCGTTACCAAGCAGGGTAAAGTCAGTGCCCAGGTTTGCCAGGGAAATGCCATTACGCACCGATACAGGCACATGGCTGTATTGCTTATAAAAACCTTCAATGGTAAAACGCAATCCATCATTGGGTAAATATTCAAACCCGGTAGTGTAATGATTGCTGCGCTGGTATCGTGCATTTTTATTTACCAATTCATTATTATTACCGGCAAATCCCAATATGGTATATGGGGGTATTTTATAGTAAATGCCTGCCGATGAATTCCAGGTCCATTGATCTGCCAGTACATAGCTGAAAGAAATGCGTGGCGACAGGGTTTGTAAACCATTCATACCGGTGTTGGTAAATGTGTTCATATCGGTACGGATACCGGCACTGATACCCAGGCGGTTTGATGCAAAACGTTTGCCTGCCTGGATAAATGCTCCCAGTTTAAAAAAATTTTTCAGCGGGCTGTTGAAATTTGCAACTACAGCCGGTTGTACCACGTTGCCACCGGCATCACGTATCTCTTTACGGATAATATTGAAAGTATTGTTGGTATAACCCGCCAGTTGAGCGGAAGCGCCGTAAGCGATCTTCCAGCCAGCCAGGTTTTTATTTACATCAAAACGCAGTTTGGTTTCTGTCTCGGCACTTACAATATCCAGCGATTTATTGGCAGCCGTAGGATTTTGATTGTCCTCGTTCTTTTCAATATCGTTGTTAAAATAATTACGGCTTAAAGCCAGGTTCCAGTAACCATTGGGAATGTTTCTTTTCAAAGAAACACCAATGGTGTAGTTCCATTGATTTACCAAAACATTGGAATTGATGATATACAGTTTTTCCGGGCTGGCATCTTTGGGTGCTTCAAACCGGAATTCATCAACAGCACCAATACCCAGTATGGTAAGCGTTGTTTTATTATTTAACTGGTGGGTGATCTTTGTCTGGAAGTCCCAGTAATTTGGGCGTATGGGCAAATCAATTGCTTTGAAAAGCAACTGCAGGTAAGAACGCCGGACAGATGCCAGGAAAGTGGTTTTCTTATTTTTTGACAAAGGCCCTTCCAGTGTTAAAGCTGCATCGGTAGCGCTCAGCCTGAAATTGCCCTGCAAACGGTTGGGATTACCGTTTTTTTGCCTGAACTGGAATACTGAGCTCAATGCATTATCATAACGGGCATCAAAAGCCGAAGAACTGAGCTTTACATCTTCAATAAAACTAACGTTTAAAATTCCCTGCGGTCCGCCACTGCTGCCCTGAGTTTGAAAGTGGTTGATCACCGGCACTTCGATCCCATCCAGGTAAAACACATTTTCATTGGGGGCACCGCCCCTGATGATAATATCATTCCGGAAACTACCGCCCTGCTGGCCACCACCTACCCCCGGCAGGGTTTGTATGACTTTGCTGATATCAAAATTGCCGCCGGGATTGCTTTTGATCTCTTCGCTGGTTAAGCGTTGTACACTCAGGGGAGTTTCTAAAGTGGCCGCCCTCACCGTTCTTTTGTTTGCTTTAACTTCCAACGCTGTTAAGGAGGTAACCTGCTGATCCATTTCAATGGTATAACTATTTTCATTTCCACTGGTAATTACAATATTATAGAGGGTAAATGTTTTATAACCCACTTTACTTACCTCCAGGTTGTAGCTGTTTACAGGTATGCCGGTGATCCTGAATTTGCCCAAACTGTCAACAACAGTTGCCTTTGCCGAACCATCCAGTTTAATAGATGCACCATCAAGAGGTTGTTGTGATGCCCTGTCAATCACAAAGCCCGTAATGCTCCCCGATTTTTGAGCAAAGGAACTTTGAAAGAAACACAAGGCAAGTAATAAGAATATAAACCGGTTCATTTTTTTGTTTTTATTGCTCACTGCAGTCTTAAACAGCCAGGCAAATCAAAAGTTCACTGAAAAATCAAATATATAAAAACGGTTGGTATCCCTGGTAAAGGTTTTTTGATCAATTCATCCATTCAAATCCGCATTTCATTCCCACAAGCCCCAAACAACAGAGCAGCGCCATGTATCATTGCATTTCATTTAAAAACAAAAAAAATAAATTATGAAACAGAAATTACTTTTCGCATCGGCAATAATTGCCATCTTTTCTTTTTCTTCCTGCAAAAAAGACGATCCGGCACCCGGTGGTAATAACCCAGGTACCGAAAAACGGCTTAAAAAGATCACAAAAACAGAGGCCGGCGCCGTAACTGTTTTTAACCTGGATTACAATGCGGCCGGTAAACTGGTATCGTATAAGACTGCCAATAACAGCGAATACGTTTTGTTTTCCTATGATGCAAACGGCAACCTTACCGGGATCGAAGAAAAGGATCTTGAATTTAAAAATCTGTACAGCTACACCTACCAGAATAATATTCCCGTGAGCGGTACGTTTAAAAGCTGGGATATCACCGGGGGGTTACCCGGCACATTGATAGAAGACGATCAGCTTGCCTACACCGTTACCAATAACCAGGTCAGCAAGATCAAGCTTACCATGCAGGGAGCCGGTGAAACAAATTTTAACCTCACGTATACCAACGGCCTGTTTACCAGGGCAGCCAGCGAAGGCGCATTCGTTTATACTGCGGATATTTTTTACGGAAATAAAAAACCCATGTACCCCAAAGTAACCAACTGGATACTTGACCAGGCTGGTTTTTCAGCCCTGTTTGCCGCCAATCATGAGATCGTAAAAATAGTTATTGATTTTCCCGGTACTGCACTGGATCAAACGATCAACACGACATATACCTATGATGCCAATGGATATGTGCTTACCAGTAATGATGGTACCACGCAACAGGTTTTTGAGTACCAGTGATAAATATTGAATCAGCCACGAATAAAATGACAAAGTTCTTAGGAGGATCCAACCCGTCACCGTCTTTGAGGTGACGGGTTGATCTTATTTCTGTGTGTCGGCGGGCTTGCCTGTTTACGTTATTGCTGAAATAAAACTATTCTATAGCTTCAATATCCTTTGCCTTGATATTATAGCTCATGGGTGAATACCTTTTATAGATGAGCGTATTTGCCTTCACGTCATAAACGGAAACAAATTTATCGGTGGAACTTTTTACATATTCAAATAAGAGCCGGCCTCTTTTTTCCACTTCAAATACCTGGTACAGTTCTTTATCGGTACAAACCCGGTACGGGTATTTATAACCGCTCAGTATATTTTCATCCTGCTTCTTCTCTTTTCCGGAAAAGGCATTATAACTTACCAGTAAATATTGAGGAATGTAAAGTGTATCGCCGGATAATATTTCAGTAAGGTTAGGCACTTTTACATTGCCATATACCCAGCGCCTTTCGTTATTCTTCAGGTCGGTGGCCACAGCTCCCAGCATGGCTTTTAAGGTGATGGGGCTCCAGTTGTAAAAAACACCTTTGTCGTACAATTCACTTACGATCTCCTCTCCGTCCATACCCCCGTTGCCGTAATCGGGCGGCGTGGCGATCTCCATCGTGGCATAGTTGGGGAACAATTCAACCCGGCAAAGAGGGTCTGTCTTTATCTTTCCCTTTTTTGTTTCCTCTTTATAGATCCGCAATACCAGGTAATAATGCGTATTGGTGTAACTAATGGTCGTTGACCTGCTGGTCTTTGCAATGCCTTCAATACTAAAATAAGAATATTTTGGGTTGGCGGTATACTTATCCGCTTTGCTGATATCCTCAAAAATGATCGGGGTTATGTCCCAGGCCGATGTAACAGCCTGTTTGATGGAATCAATGGAATAGCCACGGGACTTTTTATAAAAGAATACAGTTGTGGTGCCCTTCAGCCTGGTTAACTGTTCGGCAGCTTCGGCTTTTGAAGCCTTGATATTTACCTAGGCATACAATGCCGGGCCGCAGCATAGTAAAACGCAGATGGTTAAAGTTGTCAGTTTTTTTCTCATATAGATGTTTTGTGTTTATACGGATAGTTAAAGATGGATGATTTAATTGAGAACTGGATATGCTTATTAATATTTCTGGGTATAAACTTATGGTCCTTGTTTTTCCGGCAACTGCAAAACCTACGCCGGCCTGCATGCTCGCCTTCGTGTAGCTTCTTCGGAGCCAGGCCGGCGGACAGGTGTTCCAGAAAATATGCTCAAATAATTATCGAAATAATCATGAAGCCACATGTAACTTTTAATCCCGCCCGCATTGTATCCGGGCATTAGTATCACAAATGCTCAATTTGGAAATTTCGTTCTTTAACCCCGGTTACTACTTGCCCCGCTATTGGCGGGAAACCGGTAGGAATAAAACGGCAACAAGTGACCCCATAAGCAGTAAGTTTGAAATTTAAGGATTGGTGTCGGGAACATGCGCCAGTTAAAGAAAAAAGTGATTAATCAGAATTAGATTTTTTAAAATAATATTGCAAACACATATTTTCTTTAACATCAATTGTCCCCCTCCATACATACCCCTTTCCTCCTCCACGTGCTACAACATAATATGTTCCAGGTTTTAATATTCTTGATACTGTGCCATTACTAAAACAATCAGGTTTGGATTTATGGCTGACGGTAATTCTATCTAAAAGTATATCATTAAGTCTTATTTCAATTTCATCACATTTTTTAACATCTGTCCAAAAACTAACGTAGCCTGGTTTTATCGGTTCTGCTACAAGTTGAGGTTGGTCTAAGTCATATAAAAAGTAAAGTTCCAGTATGTTAAACTGTTCACTATTGAAATTTTTAAGTGTTACAACATTTTTTCCATTTTTTATATCCCTGGTTGCCATAAAATTCATTGGAATATAATTATCAATGACGAATTTTATTACTCTGTTATTCTTTACCAGAACTTTTGCTTCCTTACAAAAATTTAAATTATCAGTTACAATAACCATATGCCAACCATCAATAATTATTTCTGGAAATTTTGAGTATTCTGAGTATTGAGTTTTAATAATTGCCAATTTTGCTAATGCTTGTTGTTTAGCTTTTTCTAATCGTTGTTGTTCTATTTTTTGTTCTTTTTTATCTCTAATATTAGATT
>CAZBIK010000094.1:0-11269 GCA_964491955.1 uncultured Ferruginibacter sp. | reverse complement strand
GTAGAGATACTTGTTCCGCCATTACGTAAACGCGAAAACGATATCATATTACTGGCCAGGCATTTTGCACAGATGTATGCCGCCAAATATTTAAAACCCGTACCTGCATTGGATGCAAAAGCCATCGAAAAACTGAAGCATTATCATTTTCCGGGTAATGTACGTTAACTTCAGTACACCATGGAAAGGGCCGTCATCATGTCGGAGGGGGAAAACCTGGCTGCCGATGATCTTATTTTTTCACCGATTGAAACGGCCGTGCAGGAGGCCGTTGAAACAAGGGATATGAACCTGGGTGTTGTGGAAAAAAATACCATTCTGCGGGTTATTGAAAAACACCATGGCAATATTTCGAAAGCAGCCAAAGAACTGGGTATTACCCGAACCGCCTTATACCGAAGGCTGAGTAAATATGAACTGTGAACCATTAACCATGAACCATTAACCATTAACCATTAAATGAACTTTAAAAAATACGACTGGAGTTTATTATTCAGGATCGCATTGCTCTTTGCAGCAATGTGCGTGGCTGCATGGCTGCTGGTGAAAGGATTATTTATTTTGATGGTTGTTTTGCTGGCAGGCATTGCCGGGCAGGTGATAGACCTTTACCGCTTTACCAATAAAAGCAAGGATGAACTGGAACAGTTCGTGGAATCGGTTCACTACCGTGATTTTTCGCGCCACTTCGATGAAAAAAATGCGCCGGTTGCCGTACAGCCCATGCGCAAGGGATTCAACGAGATCAACAGCACATTCAAGATCATCAGCAAAGAAAGGGAAACACAATATCAATACCTTCAAAAGATCCTGGAACTGGTGGATACCGGGATACTTTCGTACGACAATAAGGGAGGTGATGTGATGTGGATGAATGAATCACTGAAACAGTTGCTGAATATCCCATACCTGAAAACCATTCATTCCCTGGAGAAAAGAGATGAGGCACTGCACCGGGAGATCATTGCCATCAAACCGGGAGAAGGCAAAGTGATATCCATTACCACAGACAAAACCAGTTTAAAGGTCTTGCTGTCTGCCACAGCCTTTCAAACCGAAGGACGGATTTATAAACTGATCGCTTTTCAGAATATCAATGAAGCGCTGGATGAAACAGAATCAAAAGCCTGGCAAAAACTATTGAGTGTAATGACCCACGAGATCATGAATTCTGTTGCTCCCATCTCTTCCCTTGCCGATACTTTGAAGAGCCGCCTTCAATTATCCCTGAAAGAACTGAATAATAATTCAGGTTCGCTCGATGACCTGGAACTGGGTATTGATACCATTAAACGAAGAAGTGAAGGATTGCTGAAATTTGCAGAAACCTACCGGAACCTGAATAAGATCACCAACCTGAACCTGAAAAAAATATATGTACGGGATATGTTCGAAAACCTGCACCGCCTCATGCAGCCCACTTTCGGGCAAAAGAATATTGAACTGGAAATTATTTTAAAAGATCCCGACCTGGTACTGGAGGCAGATACCGATCTGATCGAACAGGTATTGATCAACCTGATACTGAATGCTGCCGATGCGGTAAAAGAAGTAGCCTCCCCACGCATTCTCCTCTCGGCATACATTACACCCAACAACAAAACTGTTATAAAAGTAGCTGATAACGGTATTGGTATTTCTGCTGAATTGCTGGAGAAGATCTTTATACCGTTCTTCAGTACACGAAAAACCGGCAGCGGTATTGGGTTAAGCCTCTGCAAACAGATCATGATGCTGCACAAGGGCAATATCAAGGTACAAAGCGTGGCCGGGGAAGGAACTGCATTTTCCCTATTCTTTTAATATGTTTTTTTAACAATCAGGAAAACCTAAACTCCTTTTTTTTGAACCATCCTGATAGCTATCGGGATGGTTCCATTTTAAGGTTGACTTAATCTGAAAGTCACTTTTGCTTTTGTTAAAACTGGAAATAAATAAACGAACTGCCGCTCTCCTGGCTCCACACCAGTAACAATATCAATACAGCCCATACGATCCCCAACAGCCACCAGGGCATTTTTTCACCGATCACCAGTACTTTGGTATCCCGCATGATCCAGTGAAATGCAACCAGGAAAAAGGTAACGGTTAACACTTTAATGATGCTGAGCGTGGTGAGCAGGGCTTCTGCTTTGGGTACATTGTAAAACATGGCATTTAAAAGCTGCCAGGCCGAACCAAAATCAGGGGCACGAAAGAAAACCCAGGTTACATTGATAAAAAAGAAGGTAACCATAGCGTACATGAAATTCCGGAATGTTTTTGCCTTCAGTTCCCTGGGGAGTACACCGAGTACCCCGATCTCGGCCGATGATACCGCTGTCATGGGTACCTGCTTTTTTTTGCTGAAGTCCTGTATCATTTTTTCGCCCCATAAATAGGCACCGTGTAACCCGCCCCAAACCACAAAGGTCCAGCTGGCGCCATGCCAAAGGCCGCCGATCAGCATGGTCAGCATTAAATTGATGTACGTTCTGAATTTCCCGTTTCGGTTACCCCCCAGCGGTATGTATAAATAATCACGCAACCAGGATGACAGGGTAATATGCCATCTCCGCCAGAAATCTGAAAACCCGATCGCTGCATAGGGATATAGAAAATTCTCCGGCAGTATAAATCCCAAACAGGCTGCTACACCTATGGCACAGGTTGAGTAGCCGGCAAAATCAAAAAATATCTGGCCCGAGAATGCAAATACCCCCGTCCAGGCATCCAGTGTATGCAGTACCTGTTTGGCGTTGAACACATCATTGGCAGACTGGGCGAGCAAACTGTCAGCCAGCACAACTTTCATAAACAATCCCAGGGTGATCAGTAACAAACCCTGGATCATCTGTTTTTGGGTGGCCTGCCTTGGTGTTTCAAACTGTGGCACGAGTTGGGGCGGCCGAACAATTGGCCCTGCCACCAGGTGCGGAAAGAAGGTAACAAACAGCGAAAAATCAAGCATGGATTTAACCGGCTTGCTTTTTCGTTTATACATATCAATGGTATAACACAACGTGGTGAATGTATAAAAGGAAATACCCGCCGGTAAAATGATATTCGGTTTTGCGGGATGAAAATCCATCCCCAGTCCATTTACCAGGAGCGTAAAATTCTCCAGTAAAAATGTACCATACTTAAAAAAACAAAGCATGCCCAGGTTACCGATGAGGCTCAGCACCAGCAATAATTTTCTTTTGTGCTTATTCTCCTGGTTATACAATGCCCGGCCTACAAAAAAATCCACCACAGTAGAAAGCCACAGCAGTAATATGAATGGGGGATTCCATGCTGCGTAAAAAATATAGCTGGCCAGCAGGAGATTTATCTTTTTTGTTTTCCAGGAAAAAGGAAGGTTATGCAAAATGAGCATAACCATGAAAAACGCAATGAAAGTATAAGAATTGAAAACCATAAAGCAGAGAGTTTACCGGTAAATAATTATTGAAATGCCTGTATCGTTTTTGAAAATTTCCACCCCTTTTCTGTATGCAGTATGTTGATGAAATGTTTTGTGAATATCACTGCATCGGGCTGGCTTAAATGCGAAAATTCGGGGCATTGAAAATTGGCAATGGCCGGGTAATCGGCAAAATGAATGCCCGGTGATTTGGTCGTTGCCAATAATTTATCCCAATACATTTCCCGGGGGAATGCCTTGCTTTCGCCCATTAAAAAAGGGCCGCTGGAGGGTGTTCGTACAAATAAAACCTTTACGCCCCTGGCCTTTAGCTTATCAATACATTGATTAACATGGTTAAAGATGGTGTCTAATTTGCTGCCGGAAACCGGGGGGTCTTTGCTTAACCGGCTAAAAAACATCCAGATGGCCTTAACCTTGTTTTGTTCTACGGTATCCGCTATAAAACTTTCCGTCATGTATTCCTGCCTGTTATATTTAACCCTGCCAAAACCCGGCGGGAAGAGGGGAAATTCAAATACACCCGGCCTGTTGGGAATGCGGAGGTTTGATAAATGCGCATTGAGTGATAACCATTCTTTATTCAGGAAGACCAGGTTATTTTCGAGGGGTTTGTTCAACACAAAACTTGCTTTTTGTGCCGGCGTCCATTCCTTATAGTATTTAAGATTTTTCAGCGGCGTTTCAACAAAAGGTGGAGCCGTAGAAAAAAAGAGGCCCTCCGTTACGTCAATGACCAGCTTGCCTTTAAAGTTTTTATCATTGGCCAGGTCTTCCAGGATCGGAACCGGTGAACTGCCCACGCAGGCCAGTTGAATGGCCTTGTCGCCGGTAATTTGCTCCCAGGTTGGAATGTCCAGGTCAAATTTGATGCGGGATGAACCGATGAAAACCGTTGACCGGTCTGCGGGTTCGTATACCATTTTCCGTTTGTCAGACCAAAGGGCAGGGTTGTCATCAAACGCAGTATCATAGCCTTTGCTGCGCACATAAAGTTCCCAGCACAATAAGGCAGCTATTACCAGTACCAGTGCAAGTATACCGGCTTTGGCAAAATGACGGTTGTTCATTTTTAAAAAATTTAAGAAACACTATTTATAAAAAGAAATGAAAGTTAAAAGCAAATCAGTTTGGTTCTGCCTGTATTCCCTGGTCCCGCTTTAAGAAGTGGTATTGTGGGAAATGCTGTCAGGCGGGTTAAAGATATATAGCCAAATCTGTATTTCATAACATTTCAACATAAAAAATATATTCCATATAATGCCCCGGAAGGGGAGCAAAAACGGGAAAGCATAACCTAAGTAGAATAACAGCTACAACAAAATTGTTGGATCACTGTATTTCAATGAAATATTTGGCCGTACTTTTATCCGAATCCGTTTACCACCTTTCAATGATCCAGTCATTAAACCCGGAATCCGGCTATGTACCCGATCATAAAATTCATAAACCTGAAAAACCTTCATTTGCTGCCTGTGATTTGTTAACCAATATATAAACACCGCGTTTTGAATAACCTGGTAACCAGTCTTTAAAATTATATCACAGTACCTGTATCCCCCGGAAAATAATGAAAAGCTCAAATAAGATCAACCCCGTTTTAATAAGCCCATCACCTTCTATACAAATAAATAAAACCGGGCCGGTAACGGGTACAAACTATGCGTCTATACTCCCGCAAAATGATGACTTTGAAACACTGATCAACTGTACTGATGATATGCTGTGGAGTGTGAACTGTGCATACAAACTCATTGCTGCCAATGATTCATTTTACCGGCATGTTGAAGATTCGGCATGCATCCGAATCAGGCCCGGTGATGATATCTTACAGAAAGATTTTTTCCCGGAGGATTTTATTGCTTTCTGGAAAACAGCTTATGAAAGGGCATTGGCCGGGGAATCATTTAAAGCAGAAGTGTATGCACCGGTTTTCAGAAACCATAAAGCATGCTGGACAGAAACAAATTTCAATCCTTTATATAAAGGAGATGCCGTGATAGGCATTGCGTGTAATTCGAGGGATATTACAGAAAGAAAAAAGGCAGAAAAAGTTTTACAGGCTGCCTATGCAGAAAATAATATTATTTTAGAAAGGATTGATGATGGTTTCTTTGCAATAGATAAAAATTCTATTGTTACGTACTGGAATAAAAAGGCCGAAATACTGCTTGATAAAAAAAAGGAAGATATCATCGGAAAAAATTTACACGAGGTGTTTGCATCTACCGGTACGGTAAATTTTCATGACCGGTATCAAAAAGCCATTGCTGAAAATACGTCCATACATTTCGAAGAATTTTCAGTAAGAACCAACAAATGGTTTTCTGTAAGTGCTTTTGCTTCATATAACGGGCTTTCGGTCTATTTTAAGGATATTACCGAACAGAAGATTGCTGCAGAAAAACTAAGGGAAAGTGAATTGTGCTATCGCTCAATTATTGAACAGGCGACCGATGCCATCTGTATTGCCGATGCGCAATTGAGGATCATGGACATCAATCCCTATGGCTGCCAGGTTCTTGGTTATACCAGGGAAGAATGCTTACAGCTAACCGTGTCCGATTTATTTCTTGAAGATGACCTGGAATCAAACCCGCTCAGGATCGATGAATTGCTTTCAGGGAAGATCACCAGGTCTGAACGCAATTTCAGGCGAAAGGACAATACACTGATCGAAGTGGAGATCAGTACAAAGATACTTGAGGATGGCAGGTTTCTCGTATTCGGGCATGAAATCGCTGAACGCAAAAATGCAGAAAACAAACTGAAGGAAAGCGAGGAAAAATACCGTACATTATTTGAACAGAATATGGCGGGTGTTTATCAATCCAATTTAAAAGGAAGGATACTGAACTGTAATCATGCTTTTGCAAGAATGCTTAAATATGATTCATCGCAGGAATTAATTCAGTTAAATGCTGAGGAACTTTATTTTTCGCCAAAAGACAGGAATGATTTCACTGAAAATGTGATCAGTCAAAAGAACCTGAATAATTACGAGGGTGTTTTAAAATGCAGGGATGGGAGCCCTTTATATTTTATTGAAAATATTTCACTGCGGAAAAATGACAAAACAGGTGAAGCATTTTTTGACGGCATCATGATTGATATCACGGAAAAAAAACAGGCCGAATTACAGATAAAAGAAAGCATTGAACGTTATAACCTGGTCAGCAAAGCAACCAATGATATGGTTTGGGACTGGGACCTGGTAACCGGTAAAGTGTACCGCAATAAGGAGGGTTGGAAAAAAATATTCAGGACCGGGGAGAAAACATTTGACAGTTCAATGATAACAGATTGGGATGACAGGATACACCCTGAAGACGTGGATAAAGTAAAAATGGTGGAAAAGGAGATACTGGATTCAACAAGAGATTTTTTTGAGGTTGAATGCAGGGTCATGCGGGATGATGGCACCTATGCATACATACATGACCGTGGGAATATTTTACGCAATGAAAAAGGAGAGGCAACCAGGCTGATCGGTGCTACCCAGGATATCACACAAAGAAAAGAAGCAGAGTTGCAGGTCGCTAAAAGCGAGACCCGCTTCAGGTCGCTGGTACAAAACGGGTCAGACTTTATTGGGTTTTTGGGACACAGGGGATATTACCTGTACAGCAGCCCGGATGTGAAAAGGATTTTGTGGTATGAACCGGAATTAATGATCGGGAAAAATTCGTTCTCATTCATACACCCCGATGATATCAGTTACATTAAAACCCATTTATCCAAAAAGGAAACCAATAATCACCTCAGTTCCTTTGCATTCAGGTTCAAAAATGCAAAGGGTGCATGGAGATGGCTCGAAAGCAAGGTAACAGATATGAGTAATGACCCGGAAGTGAAGGGATATATTTTCAATTCAAGAGACATTACTGAAAGAAAAACTGCAGAAGCCGAGATCCATAAACTTTCCATCATTGCCCGTGAAACAGTGAATGCAGTGATCATTACCGACCCTGAAGGAAAAATTGTATGGATCAATGAAGCCTTTACAAGAATCACTGAATACCGGGCGGATGAAGTGATTGGTATAAAACCCGGCGATCTGCTGCAAGGTGATGAAACCAGCCAGGCCGTTGTACGGTTCATGCGCCAGGAATTAAAAAAAATTAAAGCATTTGAATGTGATATCATTAATTATTCTAAAACAGGCAGGAAATACTGGCTGCGCATACAATGCCAGCCGCAGTTTGATGAATACGGGAAACTAAAATATTTTTTCGCGCTGCAAACAGATATCACCAAAGAAAAAGAAGCTGCAGAAATATTAATGGCATCAGAAGAGCGTTACCGGTACCTGTTCAATAATAACCCTGCCAGTATCATCATCTGGGATATAGAGACCCTGGAGATACTGGAAATCAATGAAACAGCAGTTGCCATGTATGGATATTGCCGGAAAGCATTTCTTACCAAATCAGTGCTGGACCTCAGGCTCCCGCAATACCACAGCAGGATAAATCAATTTGCCGGACTGGCCAGGGAAAAAAGCGATTTCATATCAATGAATACCTGGAAGCATATTAATAAATCCGGTGAAGAAATGTATATGAATATCGCCTCACACCGGATCGAATTTAAGGGCCGCCCTGTTATTTTATCACTGGCAACCAACATTACAGAAAAAATAATACTGGAAAAGGAACTGGAAAATGAACGGCTGGAAAAACAAAAGGAGATCACCGATGCCGTGATCTCGGCACAGGAGCAGGAACGGCATGAACTGGGTGGAGAACTGCATGATAATATCAACCAGATCCTGGCAGGTTCTCTCCTGTACCTTGGCCTGGCAAAAAAAGAACTACATATTGAACATCCCTGGTTAACAGAAACGAATAACCTGATCAGCACAGCCATTGATGAAATAAGAAACCTGTCTCATTCACTGATACCGCCATCATTAAGCGAATCGGAACTGATTGGTGCCCTCAGCAATTTAACGGAAACAACCCGGGAAAGCAGCAAAATACGCATCAGCCTCCAGGCTTATGGCTTTGATGAAAGCAGCTTGCCGGATAAACTCAAACTGAGCATTTACAGGATCGTACAGGAACAGTTCAACAATATACTTAAACATTCGGGGGCGGAAAAAGTAATCGTACGGCTCACACAGGATAATGAAAAAACATTGCTGCTCATAAAAGACGACGGTGCAGGTTTTGATACCAGCCTGAAATCCGGAGGTGTTGGTTTGATGAATATAAAAACCAGGGCTTCCTTGTTTAACGGGGAACTTACGATCATATCATCTCCGGGCCTCGGATGCGAATTAAGGGTGCTGTTCAATTAAAATAACGGGCGGTTACACATACACGTAATCTACCCGTTTTAAAACAACCAAAACAGTTAAACGTATGACCACTGCCTGGGCCCAATCCGGCATAACCCTTAAACCGTTACCGCACCCGTTCCCGGTTTTATTTTCCTCTTTAAAACCAGGGCACTGATCAGCGAGATGATCAACCCTACCGGAAGTATCTCGGTATACGTAATGAGGGCATTGAACAAAGGGTTCTTATACCATTGGTTAAACTGAGCCATCTCCTTAGCCTTGCTGTCCAATTCCTGCTGGCTGGCACCGCCTGCCCTGAGTTCTCCCAGCATTTGTTCAGTATACTTTTCCCCAAACTCAGGTATGAAGAAAAAATATGTGATCAACCAGGCAATCACATAAACGGTGGATGCGATCAACGTAATATACAATCCGATCCGGAATGCCTTTCCAAAACGGATGATACCCTGGTTGTATTTATCCCTGTAGTTTTTAATGCCCACAAAAATCAGGGAGAATGCCAGTATCATGGTGGCATAACCCAGCAGCATACTGCCCTCTATTTTTCCACTGGCTTTGCTCATGATCATGGTGGTTACCAGCATGGCTGTTACAATGAGCCCGGCAATGAGTCCGCAAACAATTACAATTTTTTTCATTTTTTTTACGTGTTGGTTAATGATGCCGTAAAAATGGAGCTGAAATTTTAAAAAGGACTCATCCTTTAGTATGATTTTTACAGGGTGCCCCGTATTTCATACCAAAGAATGACTGCTTTACGGTATGAGGCTTAATCTTTTTGCTTTTTCAACGGCCTGGGTCCTCCGCTTAACATCCAGTTTTTCAAAAAGCCTGGATGTATGTGTTTTAACCGTATTGAGTGAAACAAATAACCGGGAAGCTATTTCATTGTTGCTTAATCCTTCAGCCAGCAATTGCAGCACTTCCAGTTCGCGTTTGCTTAATCCCAGTTCCCTGAGTGCATTTTCATTTACAGTAAATTCATTCGTATGATGGATATATACTTCTTTCTCTACAACGATCCTTTCGATCCTGGGTTTGGTAAATTTGATGGCTAGCCAGATTCCCAGTGCTGTAAAAATAATGGCAATGGCACCAATATATACTTCCAAAGCATGGTCAAAAATGATAAAGCGCAGTTCCAGCCATTTCAACAGCAGCAACAACAGCGCAAGGCTTATTCCATAAGCCAGTATGGCCTTGTTTTTTTTAAGAAATTTACTGAATGGCATTGTATGAACCGGTAGCAGTGATTTATTCAAATATAAACTTATCCGGTACGAAATAATTTAAAATTACTGAACTTAAAAAATATTATGCCAGTAAATATCCGCCCGTTAATGGCCCGGGTATGGTCAATGAACACAGTCTTTTTTTATTTAATAAATATACATTTCAATCTTTTTTTCAACCCCTTCAAAGTTGTTTTTCATATGAATACCGGCGTTTTACAGATTCATTAACAATTCGTGGCTTGAGATATGTTTATGCAGGTTCAGAAGGATATGAAAAACCAAAAAAATAAATTTTTTCTCTTTTCTTCTTGATGGAAAATTACATCAGTTTTTACCTGTAAGATTTTCCCTGTACAAAACCGGTAACCCGAAATTTTCTGATTCCCGGTAACAATTTTTCAAAAAACAATACTGCCTGTTTGAACAAATTCCGATCCGGGAAACCGGGTTCAGTAAGTCATTTATTTAATAACACATAAATCAATTCCCTATGAAAAAATTAAATTTAAAAGCTTCAGTTGTTGTACTGGCAATTGCTGCTTTTGCTTCATTCACATTCGGTTCCTGTAAAAAAACAGACCTGGCAACGCCGGCAGTTTATGAAAATACAGCTGGCACCCCGGATCCCGTGGCTGATTCATCAGATGTTGAAGAAGTTGAAAATACCCAATCAATTGAAAGCAGACCGGCAGGCACCTACTACATCAGCCGGCTGGGCAGCAACACAACCGGGGATGGTACAATCGCCAAACCCTGGAAGACATTGTACAAAGCAACATCAAATGTTACCACAGCAGGTAGTATTATTCGTGTTGCCGCAGGTACATATCCCGAAACACTTACAAGCAATGTGCGGCCGGGCGTAAGTATTGAAGGCGATGGTGCCGCAACTACCATCATTAAAAGTGCTAAATCAGGTGACTGGTCTACGTTATTGCAACTGGAATCAGGTGACCAGACAAACGGCAATCAAAGCATTTCAAAACTGACCCTGAACGGGAATTATGTAAGTGAAACCACTTATAAAACCTGGGTTGGTATCTGGATCACCGGCCGCAGCAATGTATCCGTTCACGATTGCGTGATAAAAAATTTCAAACAAACAGCCGCAATATTCAGCGGTATCAATGAGAATAACCCGGGCACCGATGCCGGGAAGTTTCATGCAACCGGGAATACTTTTTACAACAATACGGTAACCAATAGTGCAGCCATGTACAATGGTACAGGTCAGGGTGCCCTGATGATCGGGTTCCAGGACGGGATGCTGATCTACAATAATCTTATCCAGCAAAAAGAACGTCCTGATTTTAAAAACGGGTG
>CAZBIK010000093.1:0-11318 GCA_964491955.1 uncultured Ferruginibacter sp. | reverse complement strand
GGCCGAAACCTCGAACTGTATTTCAGTTATTACGGCCTGGGCGGCAATATTTCCTACCTTTCCCTTTATTTTTTAGGGCTGATCGTTTCGGATATCCCCAGTTTTTTAAAACATAAGGATGATTACAATTACCGTTCGCTGGGGGCATCCGGTGCAGTTGCAGCCGTTGTTTTTGCCACCATTATTTTCAGCCCCTGGAGCAGCATCTATATTTTTGGAGCACTAAAGATCTCGGCAACCGTATATGCCATACTGTATATTTTTTACTGCGTGTATATGGGTAAAAAGGGGGGTGACAATGTTAACCATGATGCCCACTTATGGGGTTCCTTATTCGGGCTTGCCTATACGCTGATCCTGGTAGCCCTGTTGCAACCCGAATTATTTACCGGTATCATTGAACAGCTCAAACATCCCAGTTTATTCGGCAACTGATAAACTGATCTGCAGAATATTTTTAGTGGTATCCCTGATTTTAAACCGGTCATCGATACGCATTCCAACAACCCAGAGGATCTTTTTATCCATTTCGATCACCCAGGTTTTTTCCTTTTGGGTCAGTGAAAGTTTCTGGTCAATAAAAAAACGGCTGAGCTTTTTTTTCTTTTGCATACCGAGCGGGTAAAAATAATCACCGGGTTTCCATTTGCGCAGCAACAATGGGTATGAAATGACAGATGCATCCAGTTGAGCCTTCGATTGATCATCCGCAGGACGCTGTGCATTGATTATTTTCTTCACCTGCAAACTGCCATCTGCAAATGGCCAAATGCCTTCCCCTTCAATTAATATATGTTGTGCAGCTGCAGTTTCATTCGGAGAAATGATGAGCCAGTTACGGTTTTTAATGACCCGGTGTGTGGCTGACCGGATGTACTTTCCCGTTTCGCTCTTCAGTAAAGCGATCACTTCCCCGGCCTGTTGTGCAGTAAAACCATAATCTTTGATGATCTCATAAACGATGGTAAGCAAAGCTTTGGTCTTCAACAGTTTTAAAACAGGAATATGTATTTCATTTCCCTTAGGCTCCAGTAATTTTTTCTTATGCTGTTGCAATGATTCATCATACAGCATTTCAATTTCGCGGAATCTTTCTATATTAAACAACAGGTTATCCTCCACCTGTGGAAATACTTTTTGCAGATCCGGGATCAACCGGTTCCGGAAATAATTGCGGGTGTATTTTTCTGAAGCATTGGAAGAATCCTCCACAAAGTCAAGCTCATTTTCTTTTGCAAAATGCAGGAGTTCTTCCTTTTTTGCAAACAACAAGGGCCGTATGGTTTTGCCCTGTTTTGGCCGGATGCCGTGCATGCCGTTCATGCCGGTACCTTTAAAGAAATTCATCAGCAGGGTTTCGATATTGTCGTTGGCGTGGTGGGCGGTGAGAAGCCACAGCCCCCCCACCCCCCCAAGGGGGGATTTAGAGCCTTCACGAAATAAGTCACTTTTGATTTTATGCAGGAGTTCATCAAACCATCTGTAACGCAATTCACGTGCTGCAACCTGGATGCTGAGTTTATTTTCCGCTGCATATGTTGACGTGTCGAATTTTTTTATCAGTACTTCAACAGTATATTTTTTACCCAGATCCTGTACAAATTTTTCATCCCGTTCACTTTCTTCACCCCGCAGTTGAAAATTGCAATGGGCAATGATGAAATCATAGCCGGCCTGTTTGCACAGTTCACACATGACCACCGAATCCACACCCCCGCTTACAGCCAGCAGGAGTTTATCCTTTGGCAAAAAAAGATGTTGTTGATTGATGCACTGTTTAAATTCCTGTAAGAGATCCATTTGATATAAATACATTTTTATTCTTCAATATCCTCCAGCGCCCCCTGTAATTCCATCCGCGTATGATTGTCATTGGCCTTTTGGGCTTCTTCTATCCCCCGTTTATAGATCCTGGTGGCTTTGTCAAAATCCCCAACACGTTCCAGTAATTTGCCCAAATGATAATAGGAACCGATATAAGTAGGCTCCCTCAATAAGATCTCATTGAACAATTTACGGGCTTCCTCATCGTTACCGATCTTGATATATTCCAGCGCCAGTGCGTGTTGCAGAAAACTATCCTTGCCCGATGTTATCATATATTCCTGCAATTATTCTATCCTGCTCATTAAACAATTATTTTTTGTGTTTTTTAATCAGATTATCTTCGCTTCTCTTATCTTTGCATTAGTTGCATAAACAACTTATTTCAGGATATTTTTAAATTTATACGACATGATGATCTTGGTATGCATCAGCAAAACACCGGATACCACGGCAAAAATAGCCTTCGCCGATAACAATACGAAATTCGCGGCAGACGGCGTACAGTGGATCATTAATCCATACGACGAATGGTATGCCCTGGTGAGGGCCATTGAACTGAAAGAAGCTGACCCATCAACCATTATACACCTGGTTACCGTTGGCGCCGCCGATTGCGACCCCATTATCCGCAAAGCACTTGCCCTGGGCGGTGATGAGGCTTTCCGGGTTAATGCCGAAAGTTCCGACAGCTTTTATATTGCGTCACAAATTGCTGAGATCGCCAAAAAAGGAAATTACGACCTGGTATTCACCGGCAAGGAAACCATTGATTATAATGGTTCATCCATTGGCGGCATGGTTTCCGAATTACTGGACCTGCCCTTTGTTTCCTATGCTGCAAAATTTGATATGGAAGGAAACACGGCTGTCATTGTCCGTGAAATTGAAGGCGGTGAAGAAACGAATAAAGTTGCATTACCCCTTGTTGTTAGTTGCCAGAAAGGAATGGCCGAACAACGCATTCCAAACATGAAAGGCATTATGGGTGCAAGAAGTAAACCTTTAACGGTTGTTGAACCGGTTGCAGTGGATGCCTTAACAGCTATAGCAGCATTTGAATTACCCCCTGCCAAAGCAGGCGTTAAATTGGTTTCACCGGATACTCCTGAAGAATTGGTGAGATTATTACATGAAGAAGCAAAAGCGATCTGATGTATAGTTGATAATGGGATAATGGATAATTTTTTAATTTTAATGCATTATTCATCCCCTAAAACCGTACATTATGAAAAAGAATATTTTAAAAGAAAAGAGTTTCAATTTTGCGATAAGGATCGTGAACCTGTATAAGTTCTTAAAAAAACAACATAACGAATATATATTGTCACAACAGTTGATACGAAGTGGGACAGCGATAGGTGCCATCATCCGGGAAGCAGAGCATGCTGAAAGCCTTAAAGATTTTGTACACAAATTAAGTATCGGCTTAAAAGAAGCAAATGAATCAAAGTACTGGCTGGACCTGCTTTTTGCTACTGAATTTATCACCGATAAAATGTACGGATCGTTGAACAAAGATTGTGAAGAATTATTGAAGCTGCTTACAGCCAGCGTAAAAACAAGTAAAACCAGGATTAAATAAATTATCAATTATCCATTATTAAATTATCCATTACATGGTATTAGTTTTTTTAGATCAATCAGAAGGACACATCAAAAAATCTTCTTTCGAAGCAGCTTCATACGGTGCAAAAGTTGCCGAATTGACCGGAACAACTGCCGAAGCAATCGTTTTAGGCAATGTGATCGATGACCTGGCTACTTTAGGAAACTACGGTATTAAAAAAGTACATACCGTAAAGAATGATTCGCTTGACCACGTTGATGCCCAGGTGTTCACCAAAATAATTGCCGATGCTGCTAAAGCCATTGATGCCAAAGTGATCATCTTCTCCAATAATTTTAACGGCAAGGCCATTGCACCCCGGTTAAGCGCCAGGTTAAAAGCAGGATTGGTTTCGGGTGCAGTTGCACTACCGGATACCAACAATGGATTTACCGTTAAGAAAAATGTTTTCAGCGGCAAGGCATTTGCCCATGTTTCTATTTCAACAGATATTAAGATCATTTCATTAAACCCGAATTCATACAGCATAACCACAACCGGGGCTGTTGCAGAGGTTGCTGCTTATACAGCAACGATTGATGCGGCAAAGGTTCAGGTAACCTCAACGGATAAAGTGGTAGGTGAAATACCTTTAAGCGAAGCCGAGATCGTGGTTAGCGGCGGCCGTGGTTTAAAAGGACCCGAAAACTGGGCCATGGTAACCGACCTTGCCAAATTACTCGGCGCTGCCACAGCCTGCAGCCGCCCCGTTGCAGACAGCGACTGGAGGCCGCACCATGAGCATGTAGGACAGACAGGGCTTGCCATTGCACCCAATTTATACATTGCGATCGGTATTTCAGGAGCCATTCAGCACCTGGCCGGTGTAAACAGAAGCAAGGTGATCGTGGTGATCAATAAAGACCCCGAAGCGCCCTTCTTTAAAGCGGCAGATTATGGTATTGTGGGCGATGCTTTTGAAGTGATGCCAAAGATCATTGAAGCCGTAAGGAAAATAAAACAGGCATAATTCCATTAATATATCAACAGGCATTATATTTAAGCCTTTCAACTTAGTTTTGAAAGGCTTTTATTTTATATTTGCTGATTGAATAAGCATACATTTTGAAACAGCCAGACAGGTTATGAAAAAAATAGAACTGGAAATTGTGGCATTATCACACAGCATTACGCAAACGCATTCTTATGCTGTTGTATTGGGTGAGGTGAACGGATTGCGCCGCCTTCCCATTGTGATCGGGGGGTTTGAAGCCCAGGCCATAGCCGTAGCCCTGGAACGCATGAGTCCCAGCAGGCCGCTGACACATGACCTGATGAAGAATTTCATGATGGCATTTAATGTGGAGTTGCATGAAGTGGTCATCAACGATCTCCAGGAAGGCATCTTTTACAGTAAACTGGTTTGCAGTTCGGCTAATGATACGGTTGAAATTGATTCCAGGACATCGGATGCACTGGCACTGGCCGTACGTTTTGGCTGCCCCATTTTTACTTACGATAATATCCTTGACCAGGCAGGTATCTTAATGGAAGATGACGGAAAAACAAAATCGGTATCGCCTGTTACCACCGAAACAGGCGGCAGTGATGACCTGAAAGCCTTGTCACTGGAAGAACTCGAAGGTTTGCTTGCTGAAGTGCTTGACCATGAAGATTATATCCGGGCCATTGCCATCAGGGATGAGATCAAAAGCAGGAAGAAATAATGGATAATAAAGAATAATTTAGTAATGGATAATTGATAATTTTTCAGATTATAATTACATTCTTTTTTCTTACTGCTTAATTTATTTACAAAAGATGGCTTTCTAAAACATTATCCCCGTCCGAATGGCGTCAGCCGGCCGGGCATTATAAATTTTTTCATTATCCATTAACATGGTTGTATTTCCCAATTGCAAAATAAACCTCGGGCTGCAAATTCTTGATAAAAGAAAAGATGGATACCACAACCTGCAAACCGTTTTTTACCCGCTGCCGTTTACCGATGTACTTGAATTGATTCCCAACACAAACAACAAAACCGCCATTGAATTTACCGGGACCGGGATTACAATTGATGGTAAACCGGAAGACAACCTTTGTATCAAGGCTTACCATTTATTAAAAAACGACTTCCCGCAACTGCCCCCGGTGAAAGTTCATTTGCATAAGGCCATTCCCATGGGGGCCGGGCTGGGCGGCGGTTCGGCCGATGCTTCATTCATGCTGAGATCGCTGAATGAAAAATTCAGGCTGCTCATTCCGGAATCGCAACTGATCACTTACGCTTTGCAGCTTGGCAGCGACTGTCCGTTCTTCATAAAAAACAAACCCAGTTTTGCCACCGGGCGTGGTGAACTGCTGGAAGATATTGAACTGGATCTTTCTGCTTATTCAATCATACTGGTGAACCCGGGTATTCATATCAATACCGGCTGGGCGTTCTCAAATATAAATCCGTCTACTTCGGGAATATCCGTTAAAGAGATCGTGCAACAACCTCCCGGAAGCTGGAAAGATGTATTGGTCAATGATTTTGAAAAACCGGTTTTTACCGCATACCCGCAAATAAGGCTGATCAGGGATTCTTTATATGAACAGGGGGCATTGTATGCTTCTATGAGCGGAAGTGGCAGTACAGTATTCGGCATTTTCAATAAAAGCGTTGACCTGGCTGCATTTAAAGAAAAGAACTATTTTACTAAAATCATAAATTAGATTATCTTCGCCTCAAATTAAAGTACATCAACAGGCTTTTAACCATATCATTATTTCTCTACAGCAATCTCGACCTGCTCAATCATCGAGGATAAGCTTTTTTTACCTTTCTGCACATATGCAGAAAGGGTAAAATTCCTGGCCTTAATTTTCTCTTTACATTTTTATTTTAACGATCATGCAAAGCACCATAGCTGTTTCAGCCAATACTCAATATTATTTAGACCTGGAAGAAAAATACGGGGCGCACAACTACCATCCTTTACCGGTTGTGTTAAACCGGGGCGAAGGTGTTTTTTTATATGATGTGGATGGAAAACGTTATTTCGATTTTTTAAGCGGATACTCTGCCGTAAACCAGGGGCATTGTCACCCGAAGATCATTGCAGCCTTAACAGAACAGGCCCGGAAACTTACCCTTACGTCAAGGGCCTTCCACAGTAACATGTTGGGCGAATATGAAAAATATATAACCGGGTATTTTGGTTACGATAAAGTATTGCCCATGAATACCGGGGTGGAGGCCGTGGAAACAGCCATCAAACTTTGCCGCAAATGGGCTTATGAAGTAAAAGGCATAGCAGCCAACCAGGCACGCATCATTGTTTGTGACGGCAATTTTCATGGCCGTACCATCAATGTGATCTCTTTCAGCAGCGACCCGGCTGCAACAAAAAATTACGGACCCTTTGTTACGGGTTATCAATCCATACCTCACAATGACCTGCCTGCACTGGAAAAAGCATTGCAGGATGAAAACGTAGCTGCATTCCTGTTTGAACCCATTCAGGGAGAAGCAGGTGTTGTTGTTCCGGATGAGGGTTACTTTAAAGGCATCCGTGATCTTTGTACCAACTATAATGTTTTGATGGTTGCTGATGAAATACAGAGCGGCCTTGCCCGTACCGGCAAAATGCTGGCCTGCGACCATGAAAATGTGCGTCCTGATATTTTGATCCTGGGCAAGGCTCTCAGCGGAGGCGTGTTACCGGTAAGTGCCGTATTGTGCGATGATGAGATCATGATGACCATAAAACCGGGAGAACATGGAAGCACCTACGGCGGCAACCCGCTTGCCTGTGCCGTTGCCATTACAGCCCTGCAGGTTTTAAAGGATGAGCAACTGGCAGACAATGCAGAGGCTATGGGAAATTTATTAAGGGCAGAATTGAAAAAACTGAACTCGCCTTTTGTTTCAGTTATAAGAGGCAGGGGTTTATTAAATGCCATTGTTATAAAACATCCAAATCCCGATGCAGCCTGGGAACTTTGTTTATTGTTGAAAGAAAACGGCCTGCTAGCAAAACCAACACATGGTGATAAGATAAGGTTTGCCCCTCCCCTTGTTATTACCAAAGAGCAGGTGATGGAATGCGTGGGTATCATCGGAAAAAGTTTAGCCCAACTTTCATAAAAAACACCCTTTCCCGGATGCGGTTATTAACTTGCAAGCCTGCTGCTGTCCATTATGCTTAACCTTAAAAATTGTATCTTTCTTTTTTAATCAAAGATCGTGAAATCCATTTTTCATAACCGCAGGGCAGACTCCCCTGTAAGCAGATCAGGCTTCGCAAGAGATGTGATCATTGGTTTAAACGATGGACTTACCGTTCCTTTTATCCTGGTTTCAGGTTTAAGTGCTGTATCCGGTAAATCCGGCTTTGTTATCATGGCTGGTATAATTGCGGTCGCTGCCGGAAGTATTGCCATGGGCCTTGGTGGTTATTTTGTGGAAAGATCTGAACAGGACCATTTTAAAAAAGAGGAAGAAAGAGATCCGGGGCATCATGAAAGTAAAAAAGCCAGGGATTTTTTTGCGAACCTTGACCTCAACACGGAATTACAGGACCAGGCCATGCAGGAGCGGGAAGCCGATAAAAAACGCTGGTCTGCTTTTATAAAGGAATATCAACTGGGCACCCATAAGCATGGAGCGAAAAGGGCGGCAAAAACTGCATTGAATATCGGCCTGTCTTATATAGCAGGTGGCATCATCCCGCTTTTACCTTATTTCTTTATTGATAAACCATTGGAAGCATTAAAGATCTCTGCCATAACCACACTGTTTTGCCTGTTTATAGCCGGATTTTATAAAGGCAGTATAACCGGTGATCATCCTTTATGGAGCGCCTTAAAGATCACCCTGGCAGCTGCATTTGTTGCAGCTGCTGCTTATGCAGTTGCCCGTTTTTTGGGAACCTGATCCTGTTGCCTTGTCTTTCAATCTACACATACGCATTACAATAAATTAAGATCATTCGTACTTACCCGCAGTAATTCAGTAATGTTATTCCCGTAAAAAGCATCATTCATTTCATTAAAAATACGCTTATCACGAAAAAATGCCTGTAGCGGAAAATATTTTAAAATAGTGCACCGTTAAAAATAAAGACCGGGCGATTTATAAAATAAAAAAACAACTTTATATACAAAATAAATAATAAGAGCCTGGATTTTAAAAAGCATTGTTAAAACTATGGTACGGTATTTGGTATGTTTTTGTTAATTCGTGTTACAAGCAAAAAAAATCTTATGAAAACCAACATTTACACTTCGCAAAAGCGTACATCAATTAATTTACAAAGCAATTCCATTCAGTTTACTAAAGCCGGTTAGCTTTTACAGCGTAACTGCGGATCTTTATCCGCCGTTATGCAATAAACTGTTTCGTTATATTTTCTGTCAACTACCCTAAGACCAACCCACTCCGGCAGATCAAAGAACACAAATTTTTAAAAGAACAGGGCAGCATGTAAAATTGCCCCGGAGAAGGTATGCATACCGGTTTCCGGCAATCATCGAAAATGATCTATAGGCAAATCATTACATGATCTACACCGGCTTTTTAAATGATGTGTGAATTTTACAAAATGAAAACCATGCCCGGGCGTATCCAGCCGCCGGGATTTTAATATCTGTATTTAAAACCATATCCTATGAAAATTAATTTCACTTCACTGAGGAGAATTGTATGTACGATCTTCCTGTTTTTTCCTGCTGTACTGAGTTTTGCTGCCACGTATTACATCAGCCCAGCCGGCAATGATGTTACCGGTAACGGAACGATTGCCAATCCATGGCGAACACTGTTCAAAGCAACATCTACTGTAACATCCGGTAATATCATTCATGTGAATGCCGGTACCTATATTGAAACGCAGCAGAGCAACCTGGCTGTTGGGGTAAGTATTGAAGGGGCAGGCAGCACGATCACCATTATCAGGAGCGACATTACCGGGCAATGGTCAACTTTATTGAGATTGAATTCAGGCCAGAATACCAATGGCAATCAAAGCATTTCCGGGATCACCATCGACGGGCAATATGTAAGCGAAAGCAATTTTAAAACCTGGCTCGGCATCTGGGTCACCGGCCGGAGTAATGTACGCATTCATGATTGTAGCATCATCAATTTCAGTGACCGCGGTGTGATCTTTGACGGAAACAATGTTACCGATCCGGTTTTAGATCCCGGAAACTATGCAACGGGAAATAAATTTTATAACAATACCGTACTGAACTCCGCTACCGTTACAGCCAATTATGGTTCCGGCATGATCAATATTGGCGGACAGCAGGGTATGGAGATCTATGGCAATACCATGATCCAGAACCAGCGGGTTGCCTTTAAAAACGGATGGCCCATCAAGTACTGGGACAATGGATGGCTGAAAGGCTGTAAAATTTATAACAATACCCTTACCAAAGCAGCATACCAGGGCTCATACCCGGGAGAGAATAATGACTGGGATTTTGCCATTGAACTTTTTAATATTGAGGGACTGGAGATCTATGGCAATACCATCCAGGGAAGCATTGACCTGAATTATAACCGCAAAGGTGCTTATGCCTTTTGTGCATGGATACACCACAACTATTTAGGCCGCAGCATTGCAAACCCGAATTTTGAAAGCGGCATTATCCTGGAATTCAGAACCGAGCATATCCTGATCGAGCACAATGAATTCAACAATACATCCAGTGGTGTTCAGTTCAACACCAGGACGGTAAACCAAAATGGCGGCTATCCAAATCCCGGTGGCGGAACACCACCCGGCGGTTTCAGTTACCTGCTTAATAATGTGATCCGCAATAACCTGTTTTCAAATATCTATATGGGCAATGGAGTGGGCACTGCTACCGGTATTACCGTTATCAGTGAAAGCGGAAATGACCCGCAGATAAACGGTATGGATATATATAACAATACCATTGTTGCCAAAGCAGGTGACGCACCCTGGATCGGCATTGATTTTACATCTGGTGAAAATGGAAATGCGACCAATATCAATATCAGGAACAACATCGTAAATGGTTTCAACGACAGGTGGCTGAAAGGAAGTTCAGTTACAAATATGTCGAATGTAGTGGTTTCCCATAATAATCCATATCAAAACGGCAATGGCAATGCGCCGGGCTGGCCGGGAGGCAACCCGGTTAACTACACGTTTAGCAACAATACGTCTGTTAACCCCCAGTTCATTTCAGCCACCAATTTTAACCTGCAGCCCACATCCCCGGTAATTGATATTGGTGTTTACGTCGGATTGCCCTACAATGGCAATGGCCCGGATAAGGGTTATGTTGAATTCGGCGCTGTTATCCTGCCCATTACCCTGATCGATTTTACAGTTCAAGAAAATGCTGGTAAACATATACTAAACTGGAACACGGCAGCAGAAAGCAACAGCAGTTATTTTAGTATTGAACGAAGTACAGATGCGCAGCATTACATGGCCATAGGCCGTGTAACGGCAAGCGGTAATTCCTCAACAGAGGTCAAATATAGTTTTACAGATGCCACGCCTTCAACCGGCATGAATTATTACCGCCTGGTGCTGATGGATAAAGATGGAAAATTTGAATACAGCAAGATCGTTTCCATCAACAATAAAGCCGGTAACGCGATCGGGTTTATCAGGGTTGACCTTTCCGGTTCCAGCAATATTGCATCTTTGATCATCAACAGTTCAAAAGCACAAAATGCAAATATTTCAATTGTGGATGTGAGCGGCAGGATGATATTCAGTTCACCGGTATTTTTACAAAAGGGCAATACGGCCATTACCAAAAATATCCCTGCCATTACCAGGGGGATCTATTATGTAAGACTTTTTACAGCTGATGAAACGGTTGTAAAAAATACATATACTTCATATTAAACCATACATATTTAAATGCCTCTTCCTGTTTCCAGGAAGAGGTTTTTTATTATATAAATTTC
>CAZBIK010000092.1:0-11345 GCA_964491955.1 uncultured Ferruginibacter sp. | reverse complement strand
AAAAAATCACCGTATTTTTCAAGCCCGTTGGCCACTTCAAAAGTGGCCTTCACCCCAAACTCATCAAGCGATTTTTCTTTTTTCTTTATGACGATCACCATTTCGCGGTTGCCGGCATCACCAGATGTTACCCTCCTGGTTACAGTTTGATAACCCGTAAACGAGAACACGATACTGTAACCGCCTCCGGGAAGCTGTAAAAAAAATGTGCCTTCATTATTGGTGGCCGTGCCGATCGTAGTGTTTTCTGCAAATACTGATGCTCCCTGTAACGGTAAATTGGTGTCCCCGTCAATAACTTTTCCGCTGATGGCATAATCAGCCTGGGCAAAGGAAGATAATGAGATAGCGGCCAGCAAGAGGCCCGTGAAAATTTTTTTCATTTGATATTTTTATTCCCGGTAAATACCGGGAGGATTTACATTCCGGATCATGAACAGGTTCAAATGTACATCAATTGCTGTTAAGTTTTTGTTGTAATACCTGGCAGGTATCGGCAATACTCTCCTCAATTTTCCGGTAGGTAAAACCAGGTAAAAAACGGATGAGTTTACGGTTATCGAAATGTACTTTTGCCATGGCCGTTGCAGCGGTTTCCCTGGTTACCAGGGGATCTTTACCGGTGAAAAAACTTTTTATTGCCTCCAGCCGCCACACTATTTTTGAAATGCCCGGTGTTACTTTTTTATGGGGAGGTTTTTTTCCAAATGCCTTTGCAATCAAATTGAATACATCATCATAACTCCTGTTTTCGGCACTTATAATAAAACGCTCCGCAGAGATCTGGCTGTTCATCAACTGTATCATTGCTTTCACCACATCACGCACATCCACAAACCCGGTTATGCCATCGGCATACCAGGGAAATTCATTGTACACATTCTTAAAGATCTGTGATGACCCGCCGTTCCAGTCGCCGGGACCCAATATGATAACCGGGTTTACCATAACGGCATCCAGGCCTTCCCCGATGCCGCGCCAGACCTGCATTTCGGACAGGTATTTACTTTGCCCGTAACTGCTGTTGCTGGTCTCTTCAGTCCAGTTCATGGATTCATCAACCATTTCATTTTCCCGCAATCTGCCGAGTGCAGCAACCGAACTTACATACACCATTTTCTGAACGCCTGCATCCAGGGCAGCATTTACAATATTGGCAGTTCCTTCAATATTTATTTTAAACATCTCCTGCCTGCGTTTGGGATTAAACGTAATGATGGCTGCACAATGATAAACCTGCTGTACATCCTGCATCGCTTCTTCCAGCCCAACCACATCCAGTATATCGCATTGGACCTGCTGCAGGTTATTATCTTTAAAATCGGGCAACGGAGTTTTATGATAGATGGCCCTTACAGGTTTACCCGCAAGCAGCAGTTCGGTGATCAATGCCTTACCCAGTAAACCCGCACCTCCTGTAACTAAGATCATAAATCAATGGTTAATTGGTTAATGTATAATTGATAATTTTTCAGCATTGAAATGTATTCATTTTTCTGCACGTTCTATAAAATCACAAATTTGTCAAATGACCATTATGGTGAACCATATACTGGTTGTTTAATATGGCATTATCAATTTTTCAATTATCCATTATCAATTATAATCATAAAACCCTTTCTTTGTTTTTTTACCCAGCTCCCCATTTTCCACTTTATCTATTTGTATGGGTGATGGTTTAAAACGAACCGTTTGTCCGCAGGCGTTATACAATGATTGCGATACCGCCAGGTTAACATCATTGCCGATGAGGTCCATCAGTTTAAATGGCCCCATTTTAAATCCGGATGCTTCCATGATCTCATCAACGCTTTCGATACCGGCAACCCCTGTCTCAACAAGTTTCATGGCTTCCAGGTAATAATGACGGGCCACCCTGTTCACTATAAAACCCGGTGCATCCTTACAAAGCACCGGTGTTTTTTTCATTTGTTCACAAAGAGCGATCACTGTTTGTACCACTTCATCCGATGTTTGATCTCCCTGTACCACTTCCACCAGTTTCATTATGGTTGCCGGGTTAAAGAAGTGCATCCCCACCACCCTTTGCGGATGCCGTACACCTGCCTGTATTTCGGAAACGGATAATGAAGAGGTATTGGTTGCAAAGATCACTTCGGCGTGGTTTAACTCGGCGAGCTGGTTGAAGATGGCAATTTTGGCCGCGGTTTTTTCCACAATGGCCTCAATGATGATATCGGCCAGGCAATCGTTTGTATCAGTAATAAAACGTATCCGCTGGTATATTTCATCTTTTTCTGCAGGTGTGATCTTTTCCTTATCCGCTAAAACCTGCAGGCTTTTCTGAATGGATATTGCTGCCTTTTCCAGCACGTCCTTATTGATATCGAATAACAGTGTATAAAGGCCGTTTTGTGCGGCTGTTTGTGCGATACCACATCCCATGGTACCGGCCCCGATCACGCATATACTTTGGATCATGAAAAAATGAATTGGTTAAGGATCGTGTAAAGATATTATTTATCTGCTGTTTTAATCAGCACCATGGCATACAAAAAAATGCATGGCTGTTCAGGTGTAAACAACCATGCATTTCCATTTACAATATCATTCAATTACTGGCCTGCTTCTTTTTTAGCTTCGGCTTTCATTTTTTCATTTGCGGTAATGGCAAACTCCACGCGCCTGTTCTCGGCACGGCCTTCAACAGTTGTATTATCAGCTTTAGGCTGGCTTTCGCCATACCAGTTGATGGTAAGCCTGGATGAAGAGATGCCCTCATTTTTTAAAAAATTACCAACAGCATTTGCCCTTCTTGCTGACAAGGCCAGGTTATAACCATCTGCTCCTTTATCATCCGTATGCCCTTCAACCAGGATATTTGTTTCGGGATATTCATTGAATATTTTAACCAGTTTGTTGAGTGCCAGCCTGGAATTTGAGGTGATCTCATCCTGATCAAAATCAAAATACACACCCATTTTAGACCCGTCGGGATTTTTTTCGCTGAAGGTAACCACGATACCTTCGCCAACCCTTTGTACTTCGGCACCCGGTATTTCGTTTTTGATCTTTTCGGCCTGCTTATCCATTTTATTTCCGATGATGGCACCGGCAACACCCCCAATTACACCGCCAATGACCGCACCTAAAACAGTATTGTTCTTGTTACCTACATTATTGCCGATCACACCGCCAATGACCGCCCCGCCAACCGTGCCAATGGCACCGCCCCTTTGTGCCTTATTCGTTTTTTTCACTGTTTCACATCCGGTAACCATCAGCATCACAACAGCCAGCAGCAAGCCTGCATTCCCTAAAATCTTTTTCATAAACCTTATTTTAAATTGAATAAATTATTTTTTTACAAAATTGTAAATAACTGCACCGGCATGTCCGTCAAAAACCATGTTCGATCTCAGTTTCATGATCGTATTATCCAGTTCGGTTACCGTTAACCGGTACCCGTCACCATTGTCCATTGCATTTTTTTTGTCATCCAGTCTTTTAAACTGGAATTCTTTTGCTGCATCAGCCGGCTCATAAATTGTCCAGCGTATGTAACGTTTTAAAGGAACACAATTGCTGCTCTTATCCACGATCGTATAACTGCCCATTCCGTTGTTGTTGATAAAATTCCATTCACTGCCGATAAAGCAGCCAAAATCGGCTTCATTGAATATCCGGGTTTTGGTTACACCGGTAATTCCTTCGGTAGTGATGGTTTGCAGTATCCAGTCGCCGTTGATCGTTTTTTGCATACGCCTGGATTCATTGGAAACTGAACATGCATTGAATAAAACTGCTGTCAACAGCAGTATCAAACTGCTTTTTACATATTTCATTTTATTGGTATTAAATTATTTATAGAATTGCATTAAGCAGGTCTGCTTACCGGTACGTTGACAATAATAATGCCAAAAGAACAATAAAAAGTTACATAATTATGTGTACCCGGCCGGTATACACTTTCAAAGGCAGTAACAAGGGAAGTGATCAAAATAAATTTATACAGCTGCAGTAAATTGCTTTAAAAAACGGTCATCATTTTCGCTGAAAAGGCGCAGGTCTTTTATCTGGTATTTAAGCATGGTAATTCTTTCGATACCCATACCAAAGGCAAAGCCGGTGTATTTATTACTGTCGATCCCGCAATTGGTGAGCACATTGGGATGCACCATGCCACAACCGAGGATCTCAACCCATCCTGTTTTTTTACAAACGCTGCATCCCGATCCGCCACAGATCAGGCAACTGATATCCATCTCAGCGCTGGGTTCGGTAAACGGAAAATAGCTCGGCCTGAAACGCAGTTTAATGTCCTTTCCAAACATTTCCTGTACAAAGAAATAGAGTGTTTGTTTGAGATCGGCAAAAGAAACATTTTCTGCAATGTACAATCCTTCTACCTGGTGAAAAAAACAATGCGCCCTTGCACTGATCGTTTCGTTGCGGTACACACGGCCCGGGCAAATGATGCGGATGGGCAGTTGCCCTTTTTGCATTTCGCGAACCTGAACACTGGAAGTGTGGGTACGTAAAAGCCAGTCGGTGCCGCCTGAGGCGGGATCTGAGATATAGAATGTATCCTGCATATCCCGGGCAGGATGATTTTCGGGTAAGTTGAGCGCTGTAAAATTATGAAAGTCGTCTTCGATCTCCGGCCCTTCGGCTACTGCAAAGCCTAAACGCTGAAATATGGAAATGATCCTGTTTTTTATAATGCTTATCGGGTGGCGGCTTCCCAGGGGCAATGTTTCGGCCGGTAAACTAAGGTCCATGTTGCTGGAAGTTGTCCCTTGCCCGTTGACCGATGCGGCCTTCAGTTCTTCGTATCTTGTTTCGGTAAAAACTTTAAAGGCATTCAACAACCGGCCGGCTTCCTTTTTATTTTCTGCTGTTACATTTTTCATTTCACCCATGATGGCTTTCACCAAACCTTTTGTACCCAGGTATTTGATGCGGAAGGTTTCTGCATCTGTATCCGTAAAAGCAGCTATTTCCCTTTCCAGGTCCTGTATCTTTTGTAACAACTGTTCCATGCGGCAAAGATAAGGAACTTAGGTACAGGCATATACAACGGGCAACAGCAGAAAATAACATTTTTTTTATGGGATAAATCTTTATTTTTAAGTTCTAAAAATAGTTGTATGGAGTTATTTAAATCGGGAAACCCTGCTTTATCTGAAAAAAGATTCAAGGATACCGTACTAGACCAGGTGGTTGCGCACGATAATGCCATGACCATCAACGGTACGCTGCAGAAATTCGGCTTTTTGTTTTTAATGATGATGGGCACAGCCTTTTATGCCTGGCAGGAAGTGATGGGCGGCGGCGGCAATGCACAAACCTTTATATATGTTGGCGCTTTTGGCGGTTTGGGTATAGCCCTGGTCCTGATGTTCAAAAAAGAATGGGCTCCGTTCCTGGCCCCGGCCTATGCCCTGCTTGAAGGATTATTCGTGGGCGCCATATCTGCCTATTTCCATTATGCTTTTGCCGAACAGGCCCCGGGTATTGTATTGAATGCGGTAGGACTGACCTTTGGAACGGCCATCGGCATGTACCTTTTGTATAGTTTCAAGATCATTAAGGCTACGGCAAAATTCAGGGCGATCATTGTTACAGCAACTGCCGGCATTGCCATATTTTACATGATTGCCATTGCCCTCCGGTTTTTTGGTTTCGATATTGCTTTTTTACATGAAGGCAGCGCCATGGGCATTGGCTTTTCCGTTTTTGTGGTGGCATTGGCAGCGTTGAACCTAATACTCGATTTTGACATGATCGAGAAAGGTGCGGAACTGGGCGCTCCCAAATACATGGAATGGTACGGAGCATTTGGATTACTGGTTACCATCATCTGGCTCTACCTCGAAATATTGAGGTTATTATCCAAGCTCAATAAGAAATAATATTAATGATCCCGGCAACATTTTAAATGTTGCCGGGATTTTATAATTCATTCAACAGTGTTTTTACTTTCCCTGCAACCAGGTCCCTTACTTTATTAAACTCATCCCGATCCATATTTTTAGGATCAGGGATCTGCCAGTCGATAAACTTTTTGGCCGGCATCCATGGACAGGCATCGCCGCAACCCATGGTTACCACTGCATCAAATGGTGCAAATTGTTTTACTTCATCAAGACTTTTGCTGTCGTGTTTGCCCAGGTCATATCCCAGTTCCTGCATGGCAGCAATGGCTTTGGGATTTACTACCCCGCTGGGCTTGCTGCCTGCACTGTAGGCTTCCACTTCCCCGGCACCAAACATTTTTGCAAAGGCCTGGCTCATCTGTGAGCGGTTGCTGTTCTCAATACAAACGAAGAGTATTTTCTTTTTCATGAAATCACTTTTTTAAGGGCTTATAAAAATCTTCGCAGTACCCGTTGTTTCCGCATACGGTGAATATTCCAGAGTGTGGCAACGGTCAGTTTCGGGTATTGTTTTTTCCCGGGTGTAATTCCCGGATTTTCAAAAAGGCTGATCGCAGGTTCTCCTTTTTTTATCCGGCTGAATCCAGTGCTGCCCTGTTCTTTTACCAGGCTTACCTGCTTAAGCAGATCGCAATCATCAGCTATTTCCAAATCAGCAGTGCAGGATACCTTTTCACCATTCAGCATTAAACAGGGTGAATTATCCGCTCCTGCCCTGTCGTGCAATAATGCCTGCCTGTGCAGTGATGTTACATTTTCATTGTTTTGTTCTTCTTTTATCGTTCTTGTTGAACCGGGCGATACCGGTATTTCTGTTATCATAAACGTGCATTTAATATTTGTAATTTAACCTGGAAAAGTTTAGTAGAAAACTTTGCCAAAGTTCAGCACTTTGGCAAAGTTCAATTTTAGCAACAACCCATATCGGGTATGCCGCAACATCCGCTGTTTGCTGTACAACAGCCCGGATCTTTTTGATTTGTGTTCATGGCTTTACATTTTGTCCCCATCCCTTAAACGGGACAGAGTGGTTATAAAAAAAATCTGAATTTTTCATTAACAGCATCCGCTGCCCGGTTCGCAGCAATTGCGGTCATCCTTAGCCGGTTTATCTGCATATACGGTGATACTGGTTATTTTGGTATTGCCTTTTTTATAAGCTGCAATTTCCTCATCCGTCAAATACTGCTGCAAAATGGAATCGGGAATGATGATCTCTTTTTCTTTTTGCAGGGTTATATTTTTAAACCCGGCCTCCCCGATCATTTCCAGGTAAACCTGTTTTTGTACAGCACCGCTGACACAGCCGGCATACAATTCAGCCACTTCCTTCCATTTGGCCGGCAGGGCGCCTTCGAGTACGATATCTGAAATGGAAAAATGGGCACCGGGTTTCAACACGCGGAAGATCTCGCTGATCACTTTGTGTTTGTTGGGTACTAAATTCAGAACACAGTTACTTACGATTACATCCGCATAATTGGAGGTTACCGGCATATCATCGATATCACCCAGCCTGAACTCCACATTGTTGAAATGCAGTTTTTCGGCATTGGCCCTGGCCTTATTGATCATGGCTTCGGTAAAATCAATACCCAGCACCTTGCCGTTCTCCCCCACGATCTTCCGTGCAATAAAAGCATCGTTGCCTGCACCGCTGCCCAGGTCAATGACGGTATCCCCTGCCTTTATTTTAGCAAATTCGGTTGGAAGCCCGCAACCCAGTCCCAGGTCAGCATCCGGATTATACCCTTCCATTTTGGTATAATCATCACTCATGATGTTGTACACTTCATCTCCGCAACACGAAGATGTGGCACCGCAGCAGGAGGTTGCATTTTGGGTTAAGCTTTGTTCTGCAATGGCAGCATACTTTTCTTTTACAAGTTCTTTAATGGCTGTTTCGTTATTCATGGCTTTACTGTTTGTTCCCTGTATTTTTTACCGGGAGGTTAATAATATTTTCTTTCTACGTGTTGTCCCTACGGGACTATAACAATTGTCTTGTATAAATCAACATAATTATGCCCATCTCAGCAGCATGCTTTTTCATTTTGCACTTTCAGTTTATTAAATAAGAAACTGAATTCGCCCATGAATTTTTCAAAGGCTTTCCAGTTAATGCAGTAACAGCTTCTTGGCCCGTCAATACTGCCATCTATCAGGCCGGCGGTCTTTAATTCCTTTAAATGCTGCGATACAGTAGATTGAGACAGCGGCAACTCGTCTACGATCTGGCCGCAGATACATTCATTACGCTGTGCCAGCAATTTTAAAATGGCAATACGGGCAGGATGGGCCAGGGCTTTGGCAAAAGCTGCCAGGTCCTGCTCTTTTTGGGTGAATGCCTCTTTTTTGTGAATGGCCATGTTTTTTAATTTTATATCGCAAATATACGATAAAGGAATTCAGACTGCCAAATTTTTTTTTAAAAAAATGCCGGGTAAATTACCCGGCATGATCCAATTGTTTGATAATTAATTAATAAAGGAGGTTAGAACCTGTAAAAATATTATTCCCTTCCATCCAGTAAATTACCCAGCCCGCCCAATACACCTCCTTCTTCTTTCCGCTTGTACGTGCCGTATTGCATGATGCGACCGGCCAGCCGGCTGATGGGTAAACTCTGTAACCAAACATGGCCCGGCCCGGTAAGTTTTGCAAAAAATAATCCTTCCCCGCCAAACATGAAATTTTTAATTCCCCGTACCATTTCCACATCAAAATCCACATTGGGCGTGTATGCCACCACGCAACCTGTATCTACCTTTAATACTTCACCCGGCTTTAATTCTTTTTCCACCACATAACCGCCGGCATGTGCAAATGCCAATCCGTCGCCCTCCAGTTTTTGCATGATAAAACCCTCGCCGCCAAAAATACCGGTGCCAAGCCTGCGTTGAAACTCGATCCCGATACTGACGCCCTTGGCGGAACACAGGAATGCATCTTTTTGTGCAATGATCTTGCCGCCCAGCAGGCTCAGGTCAAACTTAATGATCTTACCGGTGTAAGGTGATGCAAAGCTTACCCGTTTTTTTCCCTGGCCGGTATTTGTAAATGCGGTCATAAACAAACTTTCACCGGTGATCAGGCGTTTACCGGCACTCATTAATTTACCCAGCAGACCGCCGCTTTGCTGCTGGCTGCCATCTCCAAAAATGGTCTGCATTTCAATTCCGTTGTCCATCATCATAAAGGCACCGCTTTCGGCAATGGCGGTTTCGCCGGGGTCCAATTCGATTTCTACAAACTGGAGTTCTTCCCCGTAAATTTTGTAATCAATTTCATGGTTTGTGCGCATGGTTACTTTTTTTAGCCCCTCCATCTACTCCGCCAGCTGGCGGAGAGGGTTATCGAAGCGGTTTATGATTATAATAAAAGACTATTGTAAAGTTAAAAGTAAAGAAAGGATTTGAATTTTATAATTATGATAGATGGAAAGAAAATGCCGCTCCATGTAAGAGCGGCATTTTTAAAAATTTGCCGGAATTTAAACCCCAGGTTAAGTAGTTACCGAAGAGGGTTATAAAGATTTTATCCATTTCACCAGTTCATCCCGGCCTTTCCCGATCTTTTGCTGCAGCCTGCCAAGCAATTCTTCATCCTTACCCTCTTCATATTTCAGGTCGTCATCCGTAAGGTCGGCAAATTCCTGTTTGATCTTGCCTTTCAATTCGTTCCAGTTTCCTTTAATTTCAAGCTTATCCATAATTTACGGTTTAATGCATGTACAAAATTGTTTCACTGTATACAAAGCCATATTCATGCCAGCCAAAAAAAAAATGCTGCATTTTTGTTGCAACATTTTTTCCGGTTATTATAAAATTCCTATACGTTTTTTTCAATCAGTTTCCCGTTCCATACTTTTTTGCCCTGGATCCTTCTCACCAGGTACATGATACCAACAAACAGGAAAAAGAATGGTCCTGTAAATCCAAGCAATGCTACATACTTGGTACCATAAAATTTATCCATTGGCCTTCTTAATCTTTCTGCAATAAGGTACATGCTGGGTACCATGATCAAAGTAAGGAAGAAAGCAAAGATCAACCCGAAAATAATGGTCCAGCTTAAAGGCCCCCAAAACACCACGCTATCACCGCCAAAGAATATATGTGGATTCAAATGCCTGAAGAAGGACACAAAATCTATATTGAAACCTACTGCCAGCGGCAATAATCCAAGCATAGTGGCCAGTGCAGTCAATAATACCGGTATGATGCGGATCTTACCTCCCTGTATAGCCGCTTCCCTGGTTTTAACGCCCCTGCCCCTTAACTCATCGGTAAACTCGATCAGTAAAATTCCGTTCTTGATAACGATACCTGCAAGGCCGATCACACCAACCAGCAACATGATGGTGGCGATGGTCATACCGGTAAATGCATAACCCAGCAATACCCCGATCACCGAGAAGAATATCTCTGTTAATACAATAAAGGGTTTGCTCATGGAGTTGAACTGCAGCACCAGTATCAGGAAGATCAATCCCATGGCCATGAGGAATGCATTAATAAGAAATTGGTTTGTCTCTGCTTCCTGTTCACCCTGCCCGGTTTGTTTTATGGTAACATCGGCAGGAATTCGGGTTTTGGTTTTAAAATCAGCTATTTTATCAGCCAGTTTCTCATTGACTATACCGGTTAAAGTAGGATCCAGTACATTCGACTGTAACTGGATGGTACGTTTAACATTTTTACGGGCAATGGCGCCGGATGTATTGGTATATTCAATGGAAGCAACTGAACTCAACGGAATTGATTTTATCTGCATGGTATTCATATCCATAAACGTGATACGCATATTCATCACATCAACAATGTTCTGTCTTTGCAGGTCGGCATACCTCACCTGTATCTTATATTCATCTTCACCATCTTTCAACTTACTTACCTCCCTGCCAAATATGGCTGTACGGATCTCGGAACCGATCTGCCCTGTGCTCAGACCTTCCATCATGGCTCTTTCACGGTTAATGTTTACCGTTATCTCAGGACTGTTCAGGTCTACATCCATTTTCAGATTTTCGATACCTTCCACCGGGTTTTGATCCAGGTATTTGGCTAAACCGCTCGCTACTTGGGCAATTTCTTCATAACTATCCCCAACAATTTCAATATTAACAGGAGGGTCTGTTGGCGGACCGCCCTCTTCCTGTGCCACTTCTATACTGGCACCGGGAATGCCAACCATTTGTTTCCGTATCGCATCAAGGTAGGGCTTGGTTTCTTTACCATGCCTTTTTTCATATTCTACAAAGGAAACCTGTATACGCCCCAGGTTTGACTGAATGCTCCGGTTATTGCTGGATGGATTGTTGGCACTGTTCGCCACATTGGCAATAATGCTTTCCACAATACTTCCTTCGGTTCCCGGTTTTTCACTTTCCAAAACCTTGTATACTTTTTTCTCTAAAAGCTGTGTAACACTATCTGTTGTTTT
>CAZBIK010000091.1:0-11357 GCA_964491955.1 uncultured Ferruginibacter sp. | reverse complement strand
CATTCGATATGAGTAAAGAACAATCGGCTGCTGCCATTGCAGCCTGGTGCACCGAAAGAAATATTCCCCTTTCCATGCTTTGTAATGTTGCAGGTCTTGGTGGCGATGATGATTATTTATCATTGCCGCTCGACAGTCTACGGTACATGGTCAGGTTAAATATTGAGAGTGCCATGGCACTCAGTTTAACCTTATTGCCATTGCTGGAAAAAAATGCACCGGCTTATATTTTAAACGTGGCCAGCATGGCCGGCTTTGCGCCCATCCCCTCAAAGAATGTTTATGCTGCTACTAAAGCGGCTGTAGTTTCTTTCAGTTATTCACTGCGCTACCAGTTACAGGAAAAAAATATCAGTGTAAGCTGCCTGGCGCCCGGGCCTGTTTATACCAAACCCTCTATAGAAAAAGCAACCCGGGAAAGCCTTGGCTGGCTTGGCGGTGCGATGGCAGTTAAACCTGCAAGGGTGGGGGAGATCGCCGTGCGAAAGACATTAAAAGGAAGGCCGTTGATCGTACCCGGTACCATTGCAAAGATCCTTTCAGGTGTTTTGAGAATTCTTCCCCAACGATTTGTTACCTGGGTTTATGGCAAAGCGGGCGACAGGGCTGAACGTAAAAAAGCAAAATAATGTGCATGACCGGCGATATTACGTACAATGGTTGCAGTTATACTTTAAATTTTCTCAGGCGGTAGGCATTCATGGCAGTAATACCCAGTTTTTTGATCAACCGGTAATTGACCAGCACGCCAACCGGTGCACCGATCACCGGGATCAGCTGGGCCATTTTGGCGAGGTCAATATAATCCCTGTATTCCTGCTGAAAATTGCGCCAGTCAAATTGGTTAATGTCTTCGGGCAGGCTTTTGCGTTTTTCTTCCCAGCCGGTCATCTTCAGGTAAATTTGTTTGCGGTGAACATCACTGCTGAAAGCCAGTTCAAAGATGTGGAGGAGGTAAACCCGTTCTTTATAATCATTTACATCAAAACCGTACAATGATGCAATTTCAAAAAGTAATTTTAATTTAATGCCGATCAGTATCGGGAAATCAGCGAGTCCCAGCAGTATGCCGCCGGCGCCGGTTATGCCCCCTTCCACGGCGGCTGTTTTCCGGTACCATTCAATTTTTTGCTGAACAGCTTCCTCCCTTTCCTGCAGGCTGTTGGCAACCAGTGGGTCTGCAGTGGTATATTTGGCACCCAGTAAAACTCCCTTGATCATTTGTTTAATGGTAACCGTTATGGCATGGTGTACCTTTTCAGGGATCCAGGTGTTAATTTTTGTCTGTATCTTTTTTGAAAGGTTATTCAACAGGCCCGGTTTTCTCAACATTTCCTTTTGCCAGGCTGTGAGTTCCCGGTACGCCACCCGCTCGTATGCATTCAACATAAAATAACTTTGCACAAAGGTACTGCGATGCCCGGATCAAAAATTTTAAATTAAAAGGAGCGGGCTGATCAACCTGCTCCTTTATATACATACATGGCTCTACTTTTATTGATGGTAATTACCTGTTGCACTGGTTTTTTCCAATGACCATTCAGTATTACAGTGCGTCAACCCGGTTTGCCCGCTGCATAAAACGATCGCAAGTGCAGTAAGCCCGGCTAAAAAAAGATATAACATGAATTTCACGACCGGGTATTTATTTGTTTTTTAAAGTTGATCCGGGATAACCTTCCACATGCAAACCCAGTATAATATTCCTGGTTGCACGCAGCATGCCGTTTTTCATTTCGGGCTTTAAAACACCGCTTCCACCCACGGGCCTGGCCCGGGTTCTTTCCTTTTCGGGCAGTAAAGGGTCATCATCAAACACAAATTCATCGATCCAGTATTCCGATTTACCCGGTTCTTTTATTACCGGGTGAATGTGTTTTGGATTTGAACTGTTGGGGTAGGAGGCCGGGACCAGTGTATACAGCCTGTATTGCCCCAATGCATTGGTCCTTATCCAGCCGCGGATATAACCATGTTGCCTGTCGAATCCTTTCTCATTTCCCTTTTTGGGATAAACCCCATTTTGATCAGTATGATATACATACATAATAACTCCGGCTGCAGGTGTTTTGCCATCAGCCTGTACAATGGTCCCGCTGATCTCAATTTTTTGTCCAGGTTCATTAAAACCGGGCAGGGTATCCGTTTCATCCAGTCTTTCAAAAAGGACCGGGCATTCATAAATGGCTTCACATCCTTCGCAGCGGCCCCCCACTGTTTGCGCACCGGTTTCCCGTTTATTTTGCAGCTGTGCCGTATTTTGTGAACAGGCTGTAAATGCAGTGAAGCTCAGCAGTAGCGGAAAAATGATGGTTGCTTTCATGTGTTTGATCTTTACCGTACAAATCTGGGTAAACAAAACAACCTGTAAAAATCATTTACACCAACAGGGCAGGTGGCTTGACGAAAAGAAAAACTGCAATTCGTCCTGAAAACCCTGCACATGCTGTAATCAGGTATTGCGAAATGGAATTTGTACATTTATTTTGAATTATGCACAACGCCGCCTTTTTAATGAAATATAAACTGCATCACCTTTTTTTCTGGTTGATGTTGTTTGGCCTTTGGTATTTCCTCCGGTACGAGGATTATTCAACTGAAGCAAAAGCATTCCAGGTAACCCTGATCAAAGTGGCCGACCTGGCCATTATGGTGTACCTGACCAATTACCTGCTGATCCCCCGGCTGCTTTATAAAAAGAGGTACCTGTTGTTTGGGATATGCTTTATCGTTATGATATTTACCAGCAGCATCCTTAAAATGAATATCCTGGGCCATGTGTTAAATGCACCGCAGTTAATGGATCTGTCGGGTAATCTAAAGGCCAGGATCTATGACAATGTGATCCCTCATTTTTTCCTGGTGATCTCGGGAGCTGCCTTTAAATTAATGATCGATTATACCCGTATGCAGCAGCACCTGGTGGAAATGGCCCGTGAAAAAGCAGAAGCCGAACTGAATTTTCTTAAATCACAGATCAACCCGCATTTTCTCTTTAATTCGCTCAACTCGGTTTATTTCCTGATCGATAAAACCAACACAGGGGCAAGGGATGCCCTTCATAAATTCTCAGGCATGTTGCGTTACCAGTTATACGAAATGAACGGCGAAAGGATACCGGTTGAGAAAGAGATACAATACCTGCAGGATTATGTAGACATGCAGAAACTACGGCGGGATGAACATTACCGGGTTGATCTTACCTGTTCTCCGGGCGTGAAGGGATTTGCTATCGAACCGCTCCTGCTGGTGCCCTTTGTTGAAAATGCCTTCAAACATATTTCGCACCACAAAGAGCAGGATAATTTCATCCACATTGACCTGGCCCTGGAAAACGGTCTTTTTCATTTTACCATCGTCAATTCAAAGGACACCATTGTCCGGAGCACCGAAAAACATTCCGGCATTGGCCTGAATAATGTAAAACGGAGGCTTGAATTGCTGTATCCCGGAAAACACGAGTTGAAAATTACCGAAGGAATGGATACTTTTAAGGTAGGCCTGGTAATTAAAATATAATGCCGCACAACATGACCATAAACTGTCTGATCATAGATGATGAGCCTTTGTCGAGGAAAGGGCTGAAGGAATATATTGCCGATACCGGTTTTTTGAACCTGCTGGGCGAATTTGATAACCCGCTTGCAGCCACGGGCATGCTGGGCAGCGGGGAAGTGCATTTGCTTTTTCTCGACATACAAATGCCGAAGATCACCGGTATTGATTTTTTCAGATCGCTGAAAGACCCGCCTGCTGTGATCTTTACAACCGCCTATCCGCAGTATGCACTGGACGGTTTTGAAGTGAATGCTCTTGATTACCTGGTAAAGCCCGTTTCCTTTGACCGTTTTTTAAAAGCCGCCCTGAAGGCAAAGGATTTTTTTGAAGTTCGGCAAACAAACAGGGCAGCAGAAACAACCCGTAATGATGGTGGATATTTTTTTATCAAGGCCGATAACCAGCTGGTGAAACTGTTTTTCGATGATATATTATTTGTGGAAGCCCTGCAGAATTATGTAACCATACATACGTATGCAAAAAAATACATCAGCTATCTTACTTTTAAATCGGTGGAAGAATATTTGCCTGCCGGGCAATTCCTGAAAGTGCATAAATCATTTATCATTGCCGTTTCAAAAGTAGACAGCATTGATGGCAATGACATCCGGATAGGCACGCATCATATTCCCATCAGCCGGGGTTTAAAGGATGCCGTTACCGATGCGCTGGTAAAGGGAAAGTTCCTGAAACGTTAAGATCCTTTTTACTTTGAGCCGGGTAATCAAACCGGGTCCTCATTTTTTTTAAATGCTTCTATTTGCTCATAGTACCTGTTCAGGTGCCTGTTCAGTTTATAATACCTGTAAATACCGATCACCAGGAACAATACCGTGAGTGCGAGAGAAATGTACCCCAGGATCTTTATCCTTTCAAAGCCATCCAGTTGTATCAGGGCAATACCACCGATGAGTAAATACAAAGAAGACCTGATATATGAAAGTAGTGTTCTTTCATTGGCCAGTTTCGTGCGTTCCAGCGCAAGGTAATCCCGGAGAATGATCTCTTCGCGGTTTTTAAATTTTTCAACGAGCGAGAAAATATTTTTTATACGCATGGCATTTTAAAATGGGAAAAACAAAGGTATTATAAAGGATGCGGCAACCCAAATGATGATATTCAATGGGGTGCCCACTTTTAAAAAATCGGTGAATTTATAGTTACCCGGTGCATACACCATGGTATTGGTAGGGTAACTTACAGGAGTCATAAAAGTGAGTGAGCAGGCAAACATCACAGCCACCAGGAAAGGTTTATGACTTAATTGCATGGTTGCTGCCAGGCTGATCACGATCGGCGCCATCAATGCTGCCGTGGCTTTGCTGGACAAAATATTTGTTGATAAAAATGTGACCAGGAAGATCAGGCTCAGTGTAATTCTCGGGTCTGTACTGCCCAGGGTTTCAAAAATGAATTCGGAAATGATCTCCGCACCACCTGTTTTTTTTAAGGCGGTGCCCATGGATAAAACACCCGCCATCATGAATATCACTTTCCATTCAATGGCGGCATAGGCTTCTTTGGGTTTTAAGATACCGGTTGTTACCAGTAATAAACAGCCGATCATGCTGCTGATCAGGATGGATGTGATCCCCGATGCAGCGGCTGTTACAACGCCAACTGCGATCAGCAGCGCCGGGATGGCTTTTTTGTAATTGATCTTTGTCTCTTTGTGCTCAGATAATAAAATGACTGCCTTTTGCCGCAGGAGTTCATTCAATTCTCCTGGTGTAGCATAGATCAGCAGCATATCACCTTCTTTCAGGGTAACTTCCGCCAGGTTTTCCCGGATCGTTTCATCACGGTGGCGGATAGCCAGTACAGCGCAGTTGTATATATTCCGGAACCTGTAACTTTTTAGCGAATTTCCCGCCAGCAATGAACCGACCGGGATCATGGTTTCAAAAAAGGCCTTGGATGAACCGTTTTCCTTTACAGCAGTCTTGTTTCCCGAGATCCGGTATGTAAGGTTCTTCTTTATTTCAGTTAATTTAAGCGGGCTTACAACAGCTTTAACAACATCATTCTGCTGCAGCACAGTATCCGGATTGATGGTATCCAGGATCTCCCCATCTCTTTTTACCGCAATGATATCTACTGAATATATTTTCGTTAAAGCAGCATGTGCGATCTTCTTTCCGATATCCTTATTACCGCTGAGCAATTCAAGTTCAGCTATATAATCTGCTGCATTTGAAAACACTTCATCTTTTGTTTCCGGCCTTTTAGGCAATATAAAAGGAGCAACCACCAGTAGGTAAAGCAACCCGATCCCGGCCAACAGGAGTGCCGGTTGGGAAAATTCAAACATGCCAAATGGTTCCAGCCCGTTTTTTTCTGCAATGCTGCTTACCAGGATATTGGTGGAAGTGCCCACCAGGGTACAGGTGCCGCCAAACAGGGCAGCAAAAGATATCGGGATCAATAACCTGGAAGGTGCTATCCCCGTATCCCTGGCAACCGAAAGGGCCAGCGGGATCAAAATAGCCACTACGGCAGCATCATTAACAAATGCGGAAAAAATGATGGAAATCAAACAGAATACCAGCAATGCGACCAGGTAATGTATCCTGGCAATTTTTACGATCCCGGAACTCAATCCATTGATCAAACCGGATTTAAATACAGCAGCACTTACCACGAACATGCATCCCAGTGTAAGTGTGGCAGGATGGTTGAAACCGGAGAATCCTTCTTCAGGATTCAATACACCCGACACAATAAAAAGGGCCATGATCAGGATAGATGTGGTATCAATGCTGAAATAATCCTTTATGAATAAAAAAATCCCAATAACTATAATGCCTACTGTCAGGTATAGTTCCATCCATTAAAAATACGAAAAGGGAATTTCAGATCCTGAATTTTAACAGGTCATTTTACGAATGGAATACAATGGGTAAAAAAAATGCATGGTACCATTACATTGCGGCCGTAAGTTCATTGCTGGAAATTTCAGAAGAATTTATTTTATAAAATTCACTGAACCTGTATAACCGGCCATGTGTGTGCAGGTACATTATTTATTGCTGCGTTGCTTTGTGCGCCCGGGTTTATCAGCCGGTTTATTTATTTTTTTAGTTGAATCAGCCTTGCCTTCCAGCGGCCATCCGTCTTTTGGCCCGGCATTTTTAAGGCGGTCATTTGCTTTTCCGGCTTTAACCGTATCAGCAGCCTGTTTTTTTATTTGTTGTGCATGGGAAGCTGTTGCCAGGGAAATACCCGTTAGTAAAAGGATGAATTGCTTTTTCATAATATTGAGTTTGATATTATAATTACTTATTCATTTTATGCATGACATATGCGGTCAGCCTGCATATGCTTTAATGGCAGCTGCCAGTAGCTGTACATCCGCTGCAGTATTATAAACAGAAGGGGTTACCCGTACACAGCCTGACGCACCCAGGGTGCGTGCTACAGTAAAGATCCGGTGCTTGCTGTACAGATGTTCGGCCACCTCAGCCGATGTTTTATTGCGTACCCGGAATGAAGCTATGGCACCCGATAAATATGCCGGTTCAGGGGTAACCATTTCCACACCCGGAAGGTCTTTTACCGCATTCACCCAGGTGGTTTTAAGGTACTGCAGCCTGGCAGATATCCTTTCTATGCCCAGCATCCGGTGAAAAGCGAGGCTGTCGGGTATCGTCATGGTAACTGCAAAGGGCGTTGTACCAAAATGGGCCAGTTTGTTAATGCGGTCATCCGATGCCGTTACATCACCGTATAAAGCCTGCATTTCCCGTATCCTTTCTTTTTTAATATACAGCACCCCGGCGCCAACCGGGTTGCCGATCCATTTGTGGAGGTTGAGGCCAACAAGATCCGATCCCAGTTGCGGCAGGCTGAATTTTATATGTCCCAGTGCGTGGGCCGAATCGGTAATGGTATCAATGCCTTTTGCCCTGGCCATGGCTGCAATTTTTGCAACCGGTATGATCAACCCGTTAATATTGGAAACATGTGTTAACAGGATCACCCTTGTTTTCCCGGTGAGCTGTTTTTCATACAGGTCAACGATCTCATCATCACCGGATACGTGCAGAGGCATTTCAAAGGCATTCACTTTCAGTTGCCCTCTTTTTTCCAGCATCCTGAAGGTTTCTATCATGCTGAAATAATCGAGCTGGTTCAGTAAAACCTCATCACCGGGTTTAAAGGGATAGCCCTGTATCGCAATATTCAAAGCTTCTGTGGCATTGCGGGTAATGATGATCTCTTCATCAGCCACTTCCAGGAAAGCGGCCAGGTCTTTTTTAATGGCAGTTGCTATGCCTGGATACTCTTTCCGTGCAAACCTGGCTGCTTCGGTATTGGCTTTCTCCACATTCTTTTGAAATGCCTGCAGTACAGGCAGGGGTTGAATGCCGTAATATCCATTTTCCAGGTTGATATAATCCGGGGATACATCATAATATTTTTTGGCAATGCGCTTCCAGAATTTTTCGTCATCAGGTGCACCTTCACCTGAAAAATCATGAGCATCAACCTGCGGGCCGGAATGATCGGCAGCCAATGCCATTCCCGGTAAACCCGCTGCCATTAATCCGCAACCCAGTTGCCGGAGGAATTTTTTTCTGTCCTGTTTCATATAAAACAGATGATTTAAATTTTTAAATACAGCCTGGCAGTTTCCAGTTCTTTTCTTTCGGAATTGGGTGAACCCATACTGTTAAGAAGTTGCCTGTAAAATGTTTTTGCTTTTTCCGGTTGCCCGCTTGCTGCTGCAGATACTGCTGCACCATACAAACCATTGAACCGGTTGGGATGTTTTTTCAGATCCTGCTCATATGCTTCCAGGGCAATGCCCGGTTTGTTCATTTTCAGTAACATGTCACCCAGTAATTCCCTGGCCGGGATAACTTCCCCGGGGGTAACGGGATGTTTTTCTGTTTTATCTTCCATTTCCGCAGCCAGTTGCATGAGCTGCAGCGCTTCATCCTTTTTTCCTTCCATTAATTTTATCCAGGCTTCCGAAGCTTTGACCTGGATCAGTACCTGGTTTGCCTTATAGTTATCTTTCAGTTCAGTTAATTTTGTATGGATCCCGTTCAATGCTTTCAATTCCAGGCCGGCTGCTGCCGGGTCATCCACGTGAACCGCACCCAGCAAACGGGTAAAATGAACAATGGCTTTTTCCCAGGGAAAATTATCCAGGGGAAAATTATCCTTTTGAATGGTAAGGCCTGCAGCTTCTTTCCAAAGTTTGTTCTCAAGCAGGTAACGCGACGGTATGGACGCATACGCATAGGCGACCTTAAAATTAAACGGTGAAATGGCTTTCATGCTTCTTAAATAATCCCATTGTTTTTTTGCCAGCCCGTTCTCCCCTTTTTGCAGGTATGCATATACGAGGTAGTCAAGCCCGTGAATTTCTTCATCCCAATGGCCTTTGATACCTGCAGCTTCTGCATAACACTGTGCAGAGGCAATGGAAGCCAGGTTTGAATTAATGCTTTCGTTCCAAAGGCCCAGCCTCGTAAAAATGTGTGAAGGCATGTGCAGGGCATGCGCAGAGGATGGTGCCACGGAAGCATATTTTTTGGCAGCCGGCAGAGCCAGTTCTGCCAGTTCCGGTGAATCGAATGTATGAATGATATAGTGCACGATTCCCGGGTGACCGGGTTCAGCACTGTACAGTGCATTCAATATCGTACCGGCTTTTTTTTGTTTTGTAAATGTCTTGTCTGCCGGATCAGCTGCGGCTGTGAGTGCCAGGGCATAAAAAATAGCAGCCTCCTTTTCTGCCGGGTATGCGGTATACAAGCCTTCCATGGCTTTCTCAAACTGCAGGCAACGGTTACGGTGAGGTGTTTTTTCCCAGTTGTTATAGAATGCCGCAACCGCGTTGATATAGGCTTCTTCTCTTTCCGATTTACCGGTAATGGATGCGGCAATGTCCAGGGCTGCAGCCCCTTTTTCCAGTTCTGCTGCTGAGGGCGGTGACCAAAGCGGGTGAAAATTACTCATGGCAACACCCCAGTATGCCATGGCGAATGCAGGTTGTGCATCAATGATCCTGGCAAAAACCTTTTCCGCTTCATCATATTCAAAGGAGTGCAGCAGTTTTACGGCCAGGTTAAAATCATTTTTTACCTTTTCCCCGCCCGGGAATTCAAAATCGACTGAACCCAGTTCCAGGCCGGGAGGTCCGCAGGAAATGACAGCGCCCCTTTTAAGGTTTATTGCATTTATTGCTTCAGCAGTTGGGATATTGGTTTTGCTTTTGCACGAAAGGAATAACCATAAACTGTTAACGGTTAAAAGCAGGACCAGGGCGTGTATTAACTTTTTCATACCGGTAATTTTAATAAGCGTGAAAATGGCTTTTAGAAACTGTATCCTGGTGTAATCATGTATTTGCCGGTTCCCGGGTCACTGAAAACTGCATTGTGTTATGCAACATAACAAAAAATACCCGTTATAAAAGTAATGAATATTTGCCTGATAATTCCTGCCGGTATTGTACAGGTTTATACTTAAAAATAAGCGCAGCAATGCAGATTCAGGATCTTGTGACAGGGCCGGAACAACATTTTATCTTTTCTCTTTATTGTTTAATAAAGGGTCGATAGCCAGGTGCTCCGGTTTACAGGATCATCCTGAACCTTTTGGGCAGGTGTTATGTGGAAAGCGGCTCTTGTTTTCCTGTTTAAAATAACTGAAGTCCGTAATACCCAACCAGGGTAAAAACGATGCAACGGGTAAGAACACCAATGCAGCACCAGGTGACCAGTTTTTTGATATTGGCATTTAAACCGACACCTACTGCAATACTTATGGGTGCACCCACTGAAACGGTTCCTAAAAAACCCAGGCCAATGATGCCGTATTTATTCCAGAGCCGGGTAACCATGGGGTGTTTTTGTTGTGCGATTTCAACGGTGGGTTTCTTTTTATGAAAAATGGCCCTGATCTTATCGCCTAAAAAAGCGGCAACAAATACACCTATCAAACCGCCTGTAATACTGGCAAAGAAAATGTTCCAGGGTGAAAGTCCAAATGCAAATCCTGCGGGGATGGCTGCATAAATTTCGAAAGTTGCCAAACCGGCAACCGTAAGTAATTTTAAAAACATAAGTTGATCGTAGTCACTGTTTTAGAGGTTGCGGCGAAATTAACGGATTATTGCTACCGGATTTTATTTTCATTGTTAATTCTTTACCTGCCACCATTTTTTGACAATTTCACCCAAACCGTCAAATTTAGCAGGGTATTTGATGTATTCCCAAACAGATCACCATTTCCAATCATCTTAAATTAAACCAATGAAAAGTTTTTTAATATTATTGATCTTCAGCATTTCAGGTATTTCTTCCATAGCCCAGTTAAAGGCTACTGCAGTTTGTCCGCCTTTTACCGTAGACATTATGGCCGGAACGGTAAATGACCTGTACGCCAAATCTGCTATAAGCGAAATACAGGAAAGGCTTCCCTGTTTCACTGAAACGGTTGAAAAGGACATGGATGCAAAATGTGCCGGTGTTTTTTATAAAGACAGGGATATTTTATTTTTTACTGACCGGAGGTATATCGAGATCGGGGAAAAATTCAAAGGCAAATTATCACCTGCCCTGATGGGCGTAAACCGCAACAGCCTTTTTAAATTACTGGGACACCCTAAATTAAAAGACGCCGGCTGGGAAGCTTTCCAGATGGGATATGGCACACTCATCCTGTATTACAATAAAGCCGGGAAAATAAATAAGATACAGATCAGCAGTAAAACCACCGATGCCATTAAACTATGTGAATAGGTATTGATCAATACTTTTTTTACAGCTGTTGATTTTTTGTTA
>CAZBIK010000090.1:0-11371 GCA_964491955.1 uncultured Ferruginibacter sp. | reverse complement strand
AGCGGTTGCCGTTGAAAAAGAAGCTGATATTTTACTGGATCATGATTACGACGGTATCCGCGAACTGGATAATTCATTGCCGCCCTGGTGGAAGTATGGTTTTTATATCACCATTGGCGTGGCCTTTATTTACCTGCTGAATTTTCATGTACTCGGTACCGGTTTGAACCCTACAGAAGAATACAATGCCGAAATGGAAAGGGCCAGGAAAGCGATAGAAAAATATGAAGCGGGCAACAACGACAGGATCGATGAGAACAATGTTCCCATGGCAGATGCAGCAGGTATTGAAGCCGGCCGGCGGCTTTTTGAGGCAAACTGTATAGCCTGTCATTTAAAAGACGGCGGGGGCAGTGTGGGTCCCAATTTAACAGACAACTACTGGATACACAAGGGATCACTCAATGACATTTATAATACCATTAAAGTGGGCTACCCCGATAAGGGAATGCAGTCCTGGGCCGGGCAGTTTACGCCCAAGGAGATCAGTTTCCTGGCCAGTTATATCAAAACACTGGTTGGTACAAAGCCGGCAGTTGCCAAGGAGCAGCAGGGCGAATTTTATGTGGATGCGGCAGTAACCGATACTGCATCGGTTAAAAAAACGGATTCGGTATTGGTTGCCAAACCGGATTCGGCTGCGGTTAATAAATAAGGAATGACAGAAACTACAGACATATATCATGAAGAATCTTTCCGGGATTCGGTGGCCACCATTACCAGTGAAGGCAAAAGGAATTTTATCAATCCCAAAAAGCCAAAAGGCCGGTTATTCAACCTGAGAACCGCCTTCAGCATTTTTTACCTGCTGATCTTTTTCACACTGCCGTTCATCAAGGTGCATGATGCACCGTTGTTCATGTTCAATGTGCTTGAACGCAAATTCATTTTTTTCGGGGTCACCTTCTGGCCGCAGGATTTTTTCATTTTTGCCATTGGTTTCCTGACGTTCATCGTTTTTATTATCCTGTTCACGGTTGTATTTGGCCGTATATTCTGTGGCTGGGCATGCCCGCAAACCATTTTTATGGAAATGGTCTTCCGGAAGATCGAGTACTGGATAGACGGCGATTCATTCAAACAAAAGCAGTTAAGGGCCATGCCCTGGAATGCGGAAAAGATCAGGAAAAGGACTTTGAAGTTCGTGCTGTTCTTCGCGATCTCCTTCCTGATCGCCAATTTTTTCCTGGCCTATCTCATCAGCATGGATGAACTGATCGGGTATATCGAAAACCCGGGTGAACATATCGGCACCCTGGTTTCGCTGCTGGTTTTTACCACGGTTTTCTTTTTTGTGTACTGGTGGTTCAGGGAACAGGTTTGTATCGTGGTATGCCCTTACGGAAGGCTGCAGGGCGTTTTGCTGGATAAGAATTCGATCGTGGTGGCCTATGATCATGTTCGGGGAGAACCGAGGGGCAAACTTAAAAAGGCCGCTGACCACGATTGTAAATGCACCGACTGCAAGGAGGACGGTGCCTGCAAGAGTATTGCTGAAAAATTTGAAGCGTACACCCGCCAGGGTGATTGTATCGATTGTTATGCCTGTGTAAGGGTGTGTCCAACGGGTATCGATATACGAAATGGTACGCAGCTGGAATGTGTTAACTGTACAGCCTGCATAGATGCATGTGATGATATCATGGTTAAGGTTGATAAACCGAAAGGGCTTATCCGGTATGCATCTGAGAACAGCATTACCAGTGGGGTAAAACTGAAATTCAATGCACGGATAAAAGCATATACGTCTGTGCTGCTCGTGCTGCTGTCGCTGCTTGCCTTTTTACTGGTGAGCAGGACCGACCTGGATGTGACCCTGATGCGTACTTCGGGCATGACCTTTACCAAACTCCCGGATGGCCGCATCAGCAACCTGTATAATTTAAAACTGGTGAATAAAACGCACGAGGATATTGACTTCACCCTGAAACTCGAGAACCTCCCCGGCGAAATAGAATATGTGGGAAGCGGTGCATTGAAAATTAAAAAGGAAGATTATGCCCACCTGCAGTTTTTCGTAAAACTCAAAAAGGCCGATATCCGCAACTGGAAGACGGAAGTTAAGATCGGGGTATATGCTGGAAATGAAAAATTAAAAACAATTACGGCCAAATTCATCGGGCCTGAAGTGTATAATTAAAAAGAAATAATATGAACTGGGGAAAAAAAATACTGATCGTGTATGTTGTTTTTATAGCAGGCATTTTATACATGGTCTTTAAATCATCATCCCAAAAATCCGACCTGGTCACAGCGGATTATTATGCCAAAGAATTAAAGTACCAGGAAAAGATTGATGAGATGAACAGGGTAGTGGCCCTGGGTGCCCCGGTTGAATATGTAATTAAGGACCGTATCCTGTACATCCGCTTCCCGGGGGATTTTGCCGGTAAAAAACTGGTTGGTGAAGCCGTGCTGTACTGCCCCTCGGATGAAAACAAGGATTTTAAAAAGAATTTTTCACTGAAGGATGAAACCCTGCAGCTCGATATACCGGCAACCGGTAATGGTTTATACGAATTGCAGTTAAGCTGGAAGGATGAATCCGGGCTGACCTATTATTTTGAAAAGAAAATATTTATTTAAATGATGACCCTGTTTTTTGTGGCTTTTTCGATCGGCATTGTGGGCAGCTTTCACTGTGTAGGCATGTGCGGGCCGCTGGCATTGGCACTGCCGTTAAGCCAAAACAGTTTTTGGGCAAAATTCACGGGCGCATTGCTGTATAATGCTGGCCGCATAGTTACTTATTCAGTTTTTGGGCTGGTATTCGGGTTGATCGGCCAAACGGCAGCGTTATTTGGATTTCAGCAATGGTTGTCTATTGTTGCCGGTGCGGTCATCCTGTTGTTCATCACCATGCCCAAAAAATATACCATCAGCCGGCTGGTATCCGGTAAGTCAACCTCATTTTTTACGGGGCTGCGGAACAGGTTGGGACGGCTGTTCACGCAAAAGAACAACAGTTCACTTTTTGTGATCGGGTTGCTGAACGGTTTATTGCCCTGTGGACTTGTGTACATGGCTGTTGCCGGGGCCATAGCTGCCGGCGATGTGGCCAACAGTGTTTTGTTCATGGCTGCTTTTGGGTTGGGCACATTGCCCGTCATGTGGAGCATTGCTTTTTTTGGAAATTATGTAGGCGTTACCGTGCGGCAGAAGATCCGCCGGGTGTATCCATATATGATGGCATTGATGGCATGCCTGCTTATTTTGCGGGGAATGGGCCTGGGTATTCCGTATGTGAGCCCTGAACTGAATAGAGAAAAAGCAGAAGTACATGGTTGTTGTGTAAAAGACTGATGAATCTCAGGAAATTGCATGACGGTTATCCTGAAATCAGGTTTTAATAAAAAATAGATTTGTACAAGCATGATCATATCATTTGTTTAATTGAATAATATGTCTGATATCGTTATATCAAAGCCGGGGCAGTTTAGCTATGAAAACAGGTCCTGGATACGTTTGCTCGAGTTTTTTAAGCAGGAAAACAACATGCTAAAAAACAGGCTGGCAGAGGTGGTTGACCAGAAGGCCGACAGGGATTTCCTCGCCCTGGCAGAACAGTTCCAGAATAAATTCATTGTGAAAGATGAGTTTATTGATGAGCTGCGGCATGATATCAATAAACAACTGGATGAAATAGTGGTGACATCTGATCGTTTAACTGATGAGAAACTGAATAAAAACCAGCAAAAACTCCGGAACGAAATGGTGTATTTTGAAAAAGAATTCACGGCGCTCAGGAATGAGTTCAATAAATACCTTTCAGATTATCTCTGAGATCAATTGAGCATGGATGCCAGTTTCTTTTGATTGAGGATGATGATATTCCCATCTTTTATTTCAATCAGGTTCTCGCTTTTAAAATCACTTAAGGTACGTATCAGCGATTCGGTAGCCGTACCTGCTATATTGGCAAGGTCTTCCCGCGAAATGTGCATGGAAAATTTATCCGTTGATTCCTGCTGGTATTTTTCCTGCAACGTGAGTAAGGCATCGGCAACCCTTTTGCGCAGCGAATTATAGGCCAGCCCCAGCAACTGTGTTTCCTTTTCGGTAACATTCTTTGCCAGCAGCTTGATGAACTTATGGATAACTTCCTTATTGCTGTGGAGCAATGCTTCAAATTCCTCTTTCGGTATAATGGCAATATCACAGTCTTCAATGGCTTCTGCTGTTTCTTTATACACAGTTTCTTCCAGCAGGGCCGTGTAACCAAAAAAATCGCCTTCATTATACAGGCCCACCGTTAATTCCTTTCCGGCATCATTGCTTTTACAGATCTTTACTTTTCCCTTTACAACAAAATACAGGCGGTTGGGATGATTACCTTCTGTATAAATGGGTTGTTTCTTTTTATAATGATTGATATTGCGGTCGGCCGCGAGGTCCTTCAATGCATCCCTTCCCTTGAATTCATTCAGCATCTGGTTCATGCCGTCGGCATCCGCATTGTAATTTTTTGAAAGGATCTCTGATTTTTTAAGGCGGCTTTCCACGGCATTCAGCAATTCAATATCACTGAACGGCTTGGTGATATAATCATCGGCCCCCATTTCCATCCCTCTCCTGAAATCACTCCGTTCGGCTTTGGCCGTCAGGAAAATAAACGGTATCCCGGTCAGGTCAGGGTTCTTGTTGAGCAGGTGCAGCACGCCATAGCCGTCCAGTACCGGCATCATGATATCGCATATGATCAGGTGGGGTTTTTCCTGTAAAGCAAGTTCCACACCCACTTTCCCGTTCTCGGCAGTACGTACTTTATAACCTGCCAGTTCCAGGATCTCTGCTGTATTTTCCCTTATTTCATTATTGTCTTCTATCAGTAACAAGTGTTTCATAAACCCGGTTATATTATTTAATTGGTCTGATTTCTTTTTAATGTGATGATAAAAGTAGTTCCTTTTTCCAATTCACTCTCAAATTCGATACCTCCGTCCATAATTTCAATGTATTTGCCAACAATATGCAGGCCAAGGCCCGTGCCCTGTATATTGGTAACATTGGTTCCCCTGAAAAACCGTTCAAACAAATGTTCCTGGTCTGATTTGGAGATCCCCAAACCATGATCCCTGACCATTAGAATAACGCTTTCAGCAGTTACCCGGGTATCCACTTCTATTACGCAACCCTCCGGTGAAAACTTGATGGCATTGGATAGCAGGTTGGTGACCACATTCCGCAAAAGGGTTGGGTCCGATAAAATAATTTCATCACCTGTATGGCTGTAATTGATCTGCTGGCCCGGCTTTGCAATGGTTTCCAGTTCGGTACACAGCGAAGCGATCATTTCCTTCAGGTTAAATTCAATATTGTTGGCCCTGATCTTACCATCTTCAATTTTGCCTATGGATAAAAATTCATTGAGTAAACTGGTCAGGTTATTAACTGATGATTTGATCCGGTGAATATGCTTGTTTCTTTTTTCCTGTTCTTCCGATTCAGTGTACTTGCCCACCAGGGAAGCGGAAGACAGGATCGTGCTCAGCGGGGTCCTGAATTCGTGGGAGGCCATGGACACAAAACGGCTTTTCAGGTCGCTCAGTTCTTTTTCCTTGCTCAGGGCCTTGGTCAGTTCATCTTTCGATAACTCCAGTTCATGCAATATATCCTGCAACTGCCTGGTCCGCAATTCTACTTTTTCTTCCAGTTCATCATTTAATTCCTCTACTTTTTTATTGATCTCATGCAATTGTTCTTTTTGTTTGAGGATCGCATTTTCCGATTCTTTCCTCAGGGTGATATCGCTGATAAAAGCAATGGCAAAACTGCCATCTTCCGTGGTATAGTTGCTCAGGCTGATCTCAACCGGGAATTCGGTTCCGTCTTTTTTTACGGCATAAAGATCTTTTCCCAAACCCATTGGCCTGGGCCTGGGTTTTTCAATATAATGGTCGCGGTGATGTACGTGTTTTTGATGATAGCGGGCTGGTATCAGGGTCTCAATTTTTTTACCGGCCAGTTCACCGGCATTGGCATAGCCAAACTGGGAAAGTAAAAAATTATTCACAAGCAGTATTTCAGCTTTGCTGTTGGCTACCAGTATGCCCATGGAGGCATGTTGAAACAACGCTTCAAATTTTTCCTTCTCCTGTTTCATTTTTTCCGTTGCCATACAAGGGGATCCATTTTTATGTTTAAAAATACGACAAAGCAGATTAAAGGACCAAAGAAAAAAGAACTGGTATTATAACCTATATTTATAAACAGTTTTTAATTTTAAAATACACTTAACGGGTACCAATGCCGGCAAAACAGGATCATATCCGTGGATTAACAGACAGTGAAGTGATCACTTCCCGTAAGCGGTCGGGTTCCAACGTACAGGACCTGAAAACCCAAAGCGGGTTTGTAACTGCTTTAATAGATATTGTTAAAGAACCGATGTTTATCCTGTTGCTGGTGGCCAGTACGGTTTATTTTATCACCGGCAATACCAGCGACGGAATTTTTATGGCTTCAGCCATTGTACTGGTATCGGCCATATCGCTGTTCCAGGAATCCCGCAGCCGCAATGCACTGGCTGCTTTAAAGCAACTCACACAACCCCACAGCAAAGTTATCCGCAACGGGGAAACTGTTCATATCAATATTGATGAGATCGTGGAAGGGGATATGATGGTGATCGAGGAAGGTACCGCAGTTCCGGCAGACGGGATCATCATCCGGTCAAATGACTTTTCAGTAAACGAATCCATACTTACGGGCGAATCACTGCATGTTTTTAAATCGGCTGATGATGAAGATAACCGGGTTTACCAGGGCACCTGGGTTGCCGGGGGTCTGGCCATTTGCAGGGTAACCGGTATCGGCAGCAAAACAAAACTGGGTGCGATCGGTAAAAGTATTGAATCAATAACCGGTGAAAAAACACCTTTGCAGGTACAGATCAGCAATTTTGTAAAAAAGATGGCGGTTGCAGGGGTCATCGTTTTTTTGGTCGTTTGGGTGATCAATTTTTTTCAGTCCCGGGATGTATTCGACAGTTTGCTGAAAGCCCTCACACTGGCCATGAGTATACTTCCGGAAGAGATCCCGGTTGCTTTTACAACTTTTATGGCATTGGGTGCCTGGCGATTGATGAAAACGGGTGTTATTGTTAAACATACCAAAACAGTGGAATCCCTGGGAAGTGCAACCGTGATCTGCGTGGATAAGACCGGTACCATTACCGAAAATAAAATGACGCTGGTGAAGCTCTTTGTTACCGGTAATAAACAACCAACCGATCCCCGTGACCACATGGATGAAACAGAAACAGAACTGATCAAAACAGCCATGTGGGCCAGTGAGCCAATACCTTTTGACCCGATGGAACTGGCATTGCATCAACAGTATGCAGCCCTGTTCAAAAATGATGAACGGCTGCATTATAAAATGGTCCATGAATACCCGCTTGGGGGCAGGCCGCCCATGATGACACATATTTTTGAAGATGCTGCAGGCCACAGGATCATTGCAGCCAAAGGGGCACCGGAAGCGATCATGCGGGTATGTTCATTAACAGGTACAGAAAAAACGCAGATCGAAAATGCATTGCATGAACTGACCATAATGGGTTACCGGGTTTTAGGAGTTGCCGGATCCGGTTACAAAGGCAGTGATTTTCCAAAGCAGCAACAACAGTTTGAATTTGTGTTTATGGGGCTTGTTGCTTTTTATGATCCTCCGAAGAAAAATATCGGGTCGGTTTTCCGTGCTTTTGAAGATGCAGGCATTGCGGTAAAAATAATTACAGGCGATAATGAAGCAACCACACAAACCATTGCAAGGCAGGTACATTTTACCGGGGCTGATAAATGCCTGGATGGGGAATTGGTGCATGCGATGACTGACGAAACATTGACCCTTGCTGTAAAAGAGGTGAACATTTTTACCAGGATGTACCCCGAAGCAAAACTGCGGGTGATCGAAGCATTGAAAAGGAATAATGAAGTGGTGGCCATGACCGGGGATGGGGTTAATGACGGGCCAGCTTTAAAATCGGCACACATTGGTATTGCCATGGGAAAAAAAGGATCGGAAATTGCCAAACAGGCGTCATCACTGATCTTATCCGATGACGACCTTGCAAAAATGGTGGATGCTGTTGCCATGGGCCGGCGGATATACAGCAATCTTAAAAAGGCCATACAGTACATCATATCCATTCATATCCCCATCATACTCACCGTTTTTATACCGCTTGCCCTTGGATGGGTGTACCCGAATATTTTTACACCGGTGCATGTCATTTTCCTGGAACTGATCATGGGGCCTACCTGTTCCATCATATATGAAAATGAGCCCATCGAAAAAAATATCATGCTGCAAAAACCAAGGTTATTTTCCAGTACTTTTTTTAACTGGCGTGAACTCACTACCAGTATTATCCAGGGGCTTGTAATTACGCTTGGGGTTTTGTTCATTTACCAATATGCAACCCGGCAGGGGAGCAGTGAAAACCTGACCAGGACCATGGTCTTCCTTACCCTGGTATCAGCCAATATATTTCTTACGCTGGTAAACCGGTCATTTTACTTTTCCATATTTACCACAACCAGGTATACAAACAGGCTGGTGCCTTTGATCATTTTTATCACCGTATTGCTGATGGTTTTGCTGTTACTGGTGGAACCATTCAGAAATATATTCCGGTTTGAAATACCTGGCACTTTACATTTGATCATAACGGTTGTAACCGGTTTTATTTCGGTAACCTGGTACGAATTGATAAAATTATGGAAAAGGCAAAAAATTAACAGCGTGTAATTTGATCAGTGATCTCATCCATGAGTATGCCGTTATGGCTTTCCTCATAAACACAGGAATTGTTTTTGATCAAAAGTACCTGCGGTGATTCATGATGGACCTCAAAATGGCTGGCTATTTTATCAGAGAGGGAGCGGAACCTGATCAGGTCGAGTAAATAAAAATCAGTTGCTTCCGGCTGGTCATATCTTTCCAGCCGGTTCTTGGCCATGCTGCTTATTGAACAACGGGTGCTATGCTTGAATATGACCTGTGGCCTGGTTCTGGATAATTCCCCGATTCCGGTAAGCTGAAGTTCACTGGTCAGATCGATCCAGTACATTTATATTGTGGCTTTTTGAATTTGACCATGCTGCTGGTGGTTCACAGTAGGACAACCGGTTTTGCGGCTGGGGCTGCAACTGCTGACGAGGGCTGTAACAGTAATTGATACAATAATTGCCAAAATTATTTTTTTCATCATTTTGCTTTGGAGTTTTAAACTTAATATTGCAAATTATTCATGTGCAAAGATAATTACAAAAGCTAAACGGTGAAATTCTATTTATTATTACTTTGTACAGTCTTTTTATTTTTAATAAATGAAAAATTGAACACGTAAAGCATTCATTTAACCCCTTAATACAAAATCCTCATGTTAAACCTCACCCGTCCCATTGCATTTATCGACCTGGAAACCACCGGGGTAAGCCTTTCCACCGACCGGATCGTGGAAATTGCCATCATTAAAATTTTACCCGATGGCTCCCGGCAGGTTAAACGGAAACTCCTCAATCCCGGAATGCCCATACCCAAAGAGTCATCCGATATACATGGCATCACTGATGAAATGGTAAAAGATGCACCTACCTTTAAACAGGCCGGCAATGAAATAAAAATGTTCATTGAAAACTGTGACCTGGGCGGGTACAACAGCAACCGTTTTGATATCCCGATCCTGATGGAAGAATTTTTAAGGGCAGGTATGGATGTAGACCTGAGCACCCGAAAGATGATCGATGTACAGCACATTTTTTATACCATGGAACCCCGTACTTTAACGGCGGCGTATAAGTTCTTTTGCCAGAAAGACCTTGTGGATGCACACAGTGCCGAAGCTGATGTGGATGCCACCATTGAGGTTTTAATGGCGCAATTGCAGCGGTACAACAGCCTGGGCAATTCTGTGGAATCGATCCTTACTGTTATCGGTGAAGACAAGATTGTGGACTATGCCCGCCGTTTTGGTTTTAATGACAAAGGGGAAGAGGTATTCAATTTTGGCAAACACAAGGGCAGGACCGTGAGGGATGTTTTAAAGGCCGAACCCCAGTATTACGACTGGATGATGCGGGGAGATTTTCCGTTACATACCAAACAAAAGCTGACTGAGATCCTGAACCGGACCCTGTTAAAGAATAATTAAATAGCCACTGTAAAAAATATGTTTATATGACAAATACTTTTTTAATGTAAATTTGAAAGTATTATTCAGGCATGCGTATTGGAAAAACTCGTAATCATACCAACGTTTAATGAAAAGGAGAACATCGAAAAGATCATCGATGCGGTCATTGGTTTACAGTTAAATTACCATGTGCTCATCATTGATGACAACTCACCCGACGGTACAGGCGAAATCATACGATCATTATTACCCAGGTATACCGGGCAGTTGTTCCTGGAAGAACGTGCCGGCAAAAGCGGATTGGGTACTGCCTATATTTACGGATTTAAATGGGCCATTGAAAGGGGGTACCGGTATATTTTTGAAATGGATGCTGATTTTTCGCACAATCCGAAAGACCTTGAAAATTTGTACAATGCCTGTACAAAAGGCGCTGATGTAGCGGTTGGTTCACGATATGTAAACGGTGGCGCCGTGGCAAACTGGCCGGCCAACAGGATACTGCTTTCCAAAGGAGCTTCCCTATACACCCGGATGATCACCTGGATGCCGGTGAAAGACCCAACTGCCGGTTTCGTCTGTTATAAAAAAGAAGTACTGGAAACGATCAACCTCGATGGAATTGAGTTTGTGGGTTATGCTTTCCAGATCGAAATGAAATTTGCTGCCTGGAAACTGGGCTTCCGGATCACCGAAGTGCCCATTACTTTTATTGACCGTGAATTTGGCGCCAGCAAAATGAATAAAGGCATCATTAAGGAAGGCGTACTTGGCGTGCTAAAGCTCCGCTGGCACAGCCTGTTTAAAAATTACCGTAAAAAACTTACCAATACCGATCTCAACAGCACGGTACATTTTACCAAGCCCGATGTGGTGCTTTAACAGCAGGTATCCTTCCCGGGTAATTACTGCTTTCAAATTGTTTACCCCCTGTTTTATGTAATGCATTTAAAAAGGGCATCTGTATAATAAATCAACAGTTATGCAGAAAATTCAGCTCTCCATTCCCGAACCCTGTCATCAAAACTGGCATCAAATGACGACAGCCGGCAAAGACCGGTTTAGCAATGCCTGTGCTAAAGTGGTAGTTGATTTCAGCATGATGACCGATGCTGAAATACTCAGTTATTTTACCACCCGCGATCACGGAAAAGTTTTCGGCCGGTCATTGCTCTCGCAGACTCGTAGACACATCCAAAGGCCGAACAACCCAGCAAACTAAGTTGTGTG
>CAZBIK010000089.1:4311-11399 GCA_964491955.1 uncultured Ferruginibacter sp. | reverse complement strand
TTGTTTTTTTATTAAACAGTAAAAGTGGTGATTTTGTTTCATTTTTTAATTTTCCGGGAAGCTTAAAGTACAACATAAAAAAATGATCACATGATCTCTGTTTCACCTCAGGAGGCGGTACTGGTGTAACCGGGTATCAGATCCTTCCGTATTTTTTGTAATACGCGATCATAAAGCCTGTTACTTCATCATAGCTTAAAACACCCTGTGGCTGCTGGTTTTGTCGTAAATAAACCCCATAGATCCACCTGAAGACCGGTTCAACCGGGTTCATGTACTTTTTATTGAAAGCCCTCCATTCTTTCAGATCGGCGAGTACTTCAGGTAATAGTTTATGGGTAAATTTCCTGGCCGATAATGAATCCGTTTCAAAAAGATTCCTGTTGCTGTACATGTACAGGTCGAGGTAAACAGAATAATGCAATAAGGTATCCTGTGAGGCCGATGCTGCCAGGTAGGCCACAAAACTGGCCTCCCTTTCTTTGGCATAACCCAGCTGGTGAGCTACTTCATGGCAGGTGGTGAATGGCTGCAAAAATTTTGGCACCAGTGTATTTACCTGCCCTTCGCCGGTGAACGGGTTATAATAACCGGTAAAACCCATGTAATTGCCCACCCAACTCCATACAGATGGTTTTAAGGATACAGGTTCGTATTTTAAAAAAGGGTAAACACGTTCTGCCTGCCGGTAAGCACCTGCAACTTTTTTAAACAATTCTTTTTTGGCTGGGTATATCTCATGTGCGTTAACCAGTGCTTTTTTTGTTGCATTCACTTTTTCAACAAGCAGCCCATTCAATTCCTCCAGGTCTGCTGTTGAATATTTATCCATTGGTAACTGCAGTTGTTCTGCAATCCCAACCCGGTTATAATTAATACCCCAGAATGCATTGAAAAGTATATAGACAATTATTAAAATACGAACTGCCTTTCCGGCCCCGTTTGTCAATCGCGGTTGAGTTACCTGCTTTGTAATGACGGCTTTAATAACCCTCACCAGTTTCCAGATCAACCACAAGGCCAGCAGCCCATATAAAATATCGCCAATACTGAAAGGGATCCATCCGAACAAATGACGTAAAAAGCGGCCAAATGCCGGGTAGATCCTGCCGGCATATTGGTTTTCAACACGGATGGAATTGGTGGAATAAAGGTGAATAAATACAGCAATTACCCCTAAAATAAGTGTAAACAGCCAATTTTTTCCTGGTTTCATAATGCCCGTAAAAGTAGTCAATCGATGTACAGGGTATAAAATCTATTTTTCAACCTGAAAATTACAAATTTTACCTTACCTTTGCCGTCCTTTAAACCATACGTAATGAGTGGTAAACGAACATTTGAGATCGCATTTGTAGGGTTAAAGCAGGGCATCCACGAGTTTAATTACGTAGTGGATGACAAGTTCTTTGTTGAAAAGGGGAATCCTGATTTCACCAACTGCCACGCCAACATAAAATTACAGCTTGATAAAAAAAGCAGTTTTATGCTGCTGAAGTTCGAGATCGGCGGCAAGGCAGACATTACCTGCGACCGTTGCGGAAATCCCCTGGCTATGGATATCTGGGATGAGTTTAACATGCTGGTTAAACTGGTTGAAAACCCCGATGAGATGAATGCACAGGAAGAAGACCCGGATGTATTCTATATTTCCCGTACAGAGAGCCATCTCGATGTGGCCAACTGGATCTACGAATTTGTGCTGCTGAGTTTTCCTTTACAGAAAATGTGCAGCCCGGAAGAAATGGGAGGGCCGCAATGCAACAAAGAAGTACTGGAGAAACTGAAAGCCATGGAAGTTAAGGAAGAGCAAACCAATGCCAACCAGCTTTGGAAAGGACTGGAGCAGTTTAAAAAAGGAAAAAAGGAAAGAACTAAAAAATAAACATTAAAATTTAAAAACAAAGCGATATGCCAAATCCAAAAAGGCGCCACTCACAACAACGCAGTGCAAAAAGAAGAACACATTATAAAGCAAGTGAGCCAACGTTGAGTGTTGATAAAACAACCGGCGAAACCCATGTACGCCACCGTGCCCATGTAAGCGAAGGAAAATTATACTACAAAGGAAAATTAGTAGCTGAAAAAGCGCCGCTGAAAGCATAATATTTTTCAGATTATCAATTCTAAACCCGAAATTCGTTAAACCGGATCTTTGGTTTAGAATTTTGCATTTAAAGAAGGCTGTATGAATATTGCACTTGATATGATGGGACGCGATTTTGCTCCACTGGAAGCAGTCAAGGGAGCCGCTGAATATGTAACCGATGCTACAGCCGATATTCACCTCACACTGATCGGTGATGAAGCGCTCATCAAAACACACCTCGGCAGCCATCCCATACCTTTAGAAAAATATACCATCGTTCATGCCACCGAGGTTATTGAAATGAACGAACACCCTACCAAAGCATTAAAGGAAAAGAAGGATTCATCCATTGCCATCGGTTTTCAATTGCTTGCTGCCGGAAAGACCGATGCCTTTATCAGTGCCGGCAATACCGGTGCGATGATGGTGGGCTCGCTGTTCAGCATTAAAGCCATTGAAGGCGTGCTTCGGCCAACCATTGGCGCATACATGCCCAGGGAAGACGGTACACTTGGCCTGCTGGTAGATGCCGGCCTGAATGCGGATTGCAAGCCTGAGAACCTGAACCAGTTTGCCATACTCGGGTCACTATATGCCAGGCACATTCTGAATTTTGAGAACCCAAAAGTTGGATTGATCAACCTGGGAGAAGAAGAAGGTAAAGGGAATATACTTACCCTGGCCACCTACCCCCTGTTGAAAGAAAATAACCAGGTAAATTTTATCGGTAATGTGGAAGGCCGCGATATTTTAACTACAAAGGCCGATGTATTTGTGTGCAACGGGTACACCGGGAATGTAGTTTTGAAACTGGCCGAAAGCATTTACGACATCTGCAGGCGCCGCAACATCGACGATGAACATTTCAACCGTTTTAATTTTGAACAGTACGGCGGTGTTCCCGTTCTCGGTGTATCCAAACCCGTTATCATAGGCCACGGCATTTCCCACGCTATGGCATTTAAAAATATGATCCGCATTGCGCAACGCATGCTGGAGACAGATCTGCCGGGAAAGATGAAAGAGAGTTTTGTGGGAGTGGCTTAAGCAATTCAATTAAAATTTACTTTTACCGGCTGTCCCTCGGGCATCCTACTGCAATTTATCTTTTCAGCTTATGGTTTACAATGCCTGACAAATAATTCAACCCTAAAATAAAAACGGCGGGGGATTTATTTAATATTATTTTTATGCAAAGATGATTATATGAAATCCATCAGCTTATTTTTCCTGCTTCACATGATTTGCACCAGTGTTTTTTGTCAAAAACGGGCTGCAGCTATGTATACAATACCCGATTCCATCAAAGCAACCGGGTATTATGCTGAAGTGACGATTACCGCCAATGGAAATACGTTCAGGAAGATACCCGGAATTCGTGCAAACGCTGCAACGATCGGTTTTGGCAATCATAAAAATAACAGGACAGTTGAATTTTACTTCACCGGTAAGAAAGGAAAAACAGCCGCCACAGGAATTGATGTATCAGCCAAACGTAAAATCTTTGCCTGGAAATTTGAATGGAAACCCGGTGAAACCTATCCTTTACTCATCACATCGGCAATGGATTCTGCATCACATACAACCATTTACAGCGGTTATATTTTTCTACCTGCAGAGAAGAAATGGAAGCTGATCGCTACCGGCATTTATGAAGATACTGCCCGTTTACAATTCATCAGCCATAATAATAATGCAGGTAAAGATGCAGCCATCAACTACAATAACAGATGGCTGATCCGCAGCAACAATACCTGGAAGGCACTGGATTCACAAACAAGCAAGCCCCCGGTATTACGGCCTTTCAGCAATATTGACAGCCTGGCTCAGCAGTTGGTTGAAGAAAATAATTTAAAAACGAGGTTAAAAGACAGCATCCGGTACAAAGAAGGGATTTTTTTCCAGATACTTAAAGAAGGTACCGGAAATCAGGTGCAGGTAACAGATACCGTTGTTATTCATTACAAAGGCTGGCTCTTCAGCAATGGCAGTGTATTTGATGAAACAAAAGATAATCCGGCTACATTCCCGTTAAACAGATTGATAAGAGGCTGGCAGGTTGGCGTTCCGCAATGCAGGGTGGGTGGTAAAATAAGATTGTATATTCCTTCGGGCAGCGCTTACGGCATCCGCACATTTACTACCGATATACCGCCAAACAGTACATTGGTATTCGATGTGGAAGTACTGGAGGCCAAAGAGAATCTGACCAGGTAATTTAAATTACCCCTTTGTTTTTATAAATGCATTTTGTGTTTCAGTACAAATGTTCATTGATACCAATTAGAAATGAAACCTGGTCAACTGATCCGTCAGTCTTTGCCAACCAGCACAATTTATCATATCCTCACCACTCGTCAAACCGGGTAACCGCCTGGCTTCTGGCGCAATTTTACATCACTCCTGCCATACATCAATTTTACCCTTTATCCTTTTTAAGATTAATCTACGAATTGATTAGTACAAATTTACAAAGCCATTAATTAAAGTATACCAAATCATCTAGCCATGAAAAAAACATTTTCGTTACTGGCAGCTATGCTGTTATGCATACTGCTCAATGCACAAGACAAACCCGGAAAAATTGCCGGTACCGTTTTAAACCCTGAAAAAAAACCTGTACCCGGTGCAACGGTGCAGTTATTAAAAGTTACCGACAAAGGCCTCGTAAAAGCAGCCGTTACAGACAAAGACGGTAATTATCTTTTTGAGAAGATCGCAGAAGGCAATTATATCATCCATTTTACCGCTGCCGGTTTTACAAAACAACAGAGTGAAGCCGTAAGCATCACTGCAAACAACCCAACTGTAAACCTGGCGCCAACCGCGCTGGAGGTACAGTCCAGGTCACTGGAAGGCGTAACGGTAGTTGCCTCAAAACCATATATTGAACAAAAACTCGATCGTACGATTGTGAATGTGGAAGCTTCACCGAGCAATGCTGGTGCCACAGCACTGGAAGTTCTGGAAAAATCTCCGGGAGTAAGTGTAGACAATGATGGAAACATCAGCCTCAAAGGCAAACAGGGAGTAATCATCATGATGGATGGAAAACCTACCTATTTGTCTGCTGCCGACCTGGCCAATATTTTACGCAACCTGCCTGCATCGGCACTTGACCAGATCGAGATCATGACCAACCCTTCTGCCAAATACGACGCTGCCGGCAATTCGGGCGTGATCAATATCAAAACGAAAAAGAGCAAAACAAAAGGATCGAACGGAAGCATCACTGCGGGCAACACCACTTCCCTGTTCAGGCGAAACGGCAAAGAAGAACTCACCTGGAAACCGACACTTTCCATCAACTACAATTACAAAAAAAATAAAGTGAACCTGTTTGGCAATATGGTTTACAACTACCGCGAAGGCCGGGGCCTGCTGGATATCACCAGCCGCTTTTACGAAGACGGCAAGCAACTCGACAGCATCAATAAAGTGAATACCTATTTCCGTTTCCGCAACAATAACTACACGGTGAAACTGGGTATGGACTATGCGCCAAACAAAAAAAATACATTCGGCATTGTTTTAACCGGTTTTCTTTTTGCCGGCAGGCCCACCCCGCAAACCAATACCACATTTACGACCCTGGAAGGCGATGTATTCTCTAGGCTGAATTCACTTACGCAGAACAAACTGAGCTGGAACAATTTCAGCACCAACCTCAATTACAAACATAATTTTGACAGCACCGGCACCGAGTTCACACTTGACCTGGATTACTCGCATTACAAGAACGTATCTGACCAGTTGCTGAGCACCGGTTTCTTTGATGCCGAATACAACCAGACCTCAGACTCCATGTTCTTAAAAGGGCGCCTGCCATCGGCCATTGATATCTATTCGCTGAAATCAGATTTTGTAAAACCGCTGAAGAGCGGCGTGCGTATAGAAGCGGGTATCAAATCCAGTTATGTACAATCGGATAACCTGGTGGATTATGTGCGCCGGACAAACAACGGCTGGGTACCCGATGCCCGTAACAACCATTTTATCTATACCGAGAACATCAATGCAGCATACCTGAATGCCAATAAACAATTCAAAAAATGGAATGTACAGGGCGGGTTGCGCATGGAGAACACCAATACAAAGGGTGTACAAACGTCCAACAACTCAACGGTTAAACGCAGTTATGTGAGCCTTTTCCCTTCGGCATTTGTGAGTTATACCATCAACGACAAACACATGCTTACAGCATCTGCCAGCAGGCGGCTGCAGCGGCCCAATTACCAGGACCTGAACCCGTTCACCTTCTTCCTTGATTCGCTGAGTTACAGGCAGGGCAACCCTTACCTCACTCCCCAGTTCTCGTATAACTTTGAACTGATCCATACTTTTAAAAGCAAGATCACCACCACACTGAATTATACCAGCACCAGAGACGTGATCTCGCAGATCATCAAAAGGGTGAAGGGTACAAACAATGAACTGGTGGGCTTTTTAACCATCGACAATATTGCCAAATTCAACAACATGGGGATCGCCATCAGTGCACCGGTGAACCTGCAGAAATGGTGGAATGTTAACCTCTATGCCAATGTGTACCGCAATCATTACATGGGTACCTATATCTCTACCGAAAACGCACAACCGCAGGTGGTTGACCTTGACCTGGCCTTTACCTCCTTTACCATCAACGTCAACAACAGCTTTACTATAGGTAAAGGATGGACCGCAGAACTGAGCGGCTGGTACCGGTATAAGACCGTGCAGCAATTATCCCTGGCCTTCCCCATGGGACAAATGAATATCGGCCTGGCAAAAAACAACCTGCTGAAAGGCAAGGCCAGCCTTCGCATCAATGCCCGCGATCCTTTTGGCTGGCAGTATTTCCGTGGCGCCACCAAATACGGCAATATAGATATCAATATTACCAACCGTTGGGATAACCGCCAATACGGTATCAACTTTACCTACCGCTTTGGTAAACAGCAGGGACAAAACCGCCGCAGGAATTCGGCCACAGAAGAAGAACAACAACGGGTAGGTGCAG
>CAZBIK010000089.1:0-4301 GCA_964491955.1 uncultured Ferruginibacter sp. | reverse complement strand
TGATATAAAAACCATTCTGCTGATAACGGGCTGGTTGTTTATTTGATGACAACAGTTCTGAATCGGGAGATCCATTTACAGGCAAATTTTATTGTGGATAACTTTTTACTAAATAAAGATGTATTTTTATTGTTTATCAATAAATATTTATTTATATTTGCGTCATAACTTAAATTTTTAAAAATTATGGCAAAAGGAAACAACCTCATATTTAACTGCTTACATATTATTGCGTGGCTCATCTTCGTTGGCTTGTGCATAGAAGCCGGTGGCCTGATAGTCAATTTTATTTTTAGTATCTACAAACCTGAATTTGTAAAAAACCTGTATCAAAAGCTGGACTTAAGTGAGATGTATAATAGTAGTAAAATGGTTTTTTTCGGTATCTATAGTTTTATATTGTTCATCTCGTTTCTGAAGGCATACTTATTTTATGTAGTTGTCATGCTAATGCACAAAATAGATTTATCAAACCCTTTCAACAGTGTTGTTTCAGGACAAATAACACGAATCAGTTACTTAACTTTTTCCATTGGAATATTGAGTTATATAGCCCGGCAAACAGCCAAAAACATGCAACATCATGGTTTTGTTATCGACCACCTGAACGAGTTTTGGGCCGACAGCCAGGCATTTATATTGATGGCAGCTGTGATCTATGTTATTGCAACTATTTTTAAAAAGGGAGTTGAAATCCAAAACGAAAACGAATTAACCGTATAACCATGCCGATAATTGTAAATTTAGATGTCATGATGGCCAAAAGGAAAATGTCATTGAACGAGCTTTCGGAAAAAGTGGACCTGACACTCGCCAATCTTTCCATACTCAAAACGGGCAAAGCAAAAGCAGTCCGGTTCAGTACTCTGGAGGCGATCTGCAAGGCACTGGACTGCCAGCCGGGTGACCTGCTGGAGTATTCAAAAGAATAACAGCCTGTACAATTTTCAAAATGCTTAACCCGGCATCTCTGCTTATAATGGCAAAGGATAAACAGCGAAATATTTTTTATCTTGTACCCATGTTATCCTTCACAACTACGATATTAAAATTCAACAAACAGGGCGAAAAGACCGGTTGGACCTACATCATCATACCGGATAAAATTGCAAAAAAGTTAAACCCGGGCGTTAAAAGATCTTACCGGGTAAAAGGTAAGCTGGATGATCTTACAATAGAAAAAACAGCCCTGATCCCGATGGGTAAGGGCGATTTCATCCTGCCGGTCAATGCAGCCATGAGAAAGGGCACCGGCAAGCGTTTTGGTGCAACATTAAAAGTACAACTGGAGCCGGATGATTCACCGATCCTTGCCCCGCCGGAATTATTGGAATGTTTGGAAGACGAACCGGAAGCCTTGAAATATTTCAATTCGCTGCCACAGGGGCACCGCAATTATTTTACCAAATGGATCGATTCGGCCAAAACAGAACCCACCAAAACAAAAAGGATCGCCCTGGTGGTAAAGACCATGGTACGTAAAATGGATTTTGGCGCCATGCTGAGGGAAGAAAGAGATGAAAGGAAGTTGTTGGGACGATAGGAAAATTCATGATGCAGGATGCTGGATGCTGGATGCAGGATACTGGATAAACTCTGAAATATCAGGAACCCTTTACATAATTGAGTCCTGGCCAGTATCAAGTATCCAGTATCGTTTTTATATACTACCTTATTAAAATACTCGACCCCTTCAACTGCATTTTTTTACCGGTTTCAATATCAGTATAGACCAGTATCCACACATAGGTCCCGGGGTCAGCGCCCTGCCCTTTAAAACGGCCATCCCATTTTTTGGTCCAGTCGCGGGTTTCAAAAACCAGTTGCCCTACCCTGTTGTATACACGAAATAAAAGACCTGTTGCCTTCCACGCATTCAGCGGGTAAAGAAAATCATTCAGCCCGTCCTTATTGGGTGTAAAGGCATTGGGCACGGCAATATAACAGCTGTTGGGCACCACGATCTTTTGAACAGCAGTATCAAAACAACCGTAATTATTCTGAATGATCAGGCGTGGGAATACATTGACCGGTGCACCGGTTGGCGGAATATAAGCCTGCGGAACAGGAGTTGGCGAAGTACTGGTGATGCCATTGCCGAAATCCCAGCGCCAGGCAACAATATTGCCTATGCTGTTGTCGGTAAAAACAGCAAATTCATTGGGGCACACCACTGCCGTTGCTTCAAAGGCTGCATTCAGCTCATTATCCAGGAAAATAGGGATGATGTCACTGGTATCGCGGCAAACCCCGTTTGAAACGATCAACTGCGTTTGCTTTTGACCGAAAGTAGCATACAAAATAGTCGGGCTCTGTAAACTGCTGGTGCGGAGATTATCAAAATTCCAGCGCCAGGAATTCACTTCATTCCTGCCGTCGTGCACATAATGGATGGTATCCCGTTCGCAGCCGATCCTTACCTGGTAACTGAAATCAGCATTTACGGTATCTTTTGTACTGAAATTCAGTGTTGCCCCTGCAGGTGTTTGCTGGTTACATTCATCCAGGATGGTATTGCCGTCACTGCCGGTAACCAGTTGAACCTGGTAGGTACCTTTTGTTTTAATGGGCGCTGATAATTTCACCCTGATGATGGGTGAATTACCTTCTGTATTGCAATTTCCTGATGCCCCGATCACCGTAACCGGTGTTGAACCGGAAAGCATGGTGACCACGAAATCAGACCCATTGGCTGCAATGCTGCTGCATTTTATATTTTTCCGGAAAACCAGTTGCAGCTCATCGGGAGCGCATCCCAATTTGGATATACTGTCCATCGGTGTTGGTATCAGCGGGTAAACGATCATCGGGATACTCTCTCCCACAGGTATATCCCTGTCGCAGTTATCCCTTACCGTATTGGCATCTGTTCCATTGCGGATATTGATGGTATAATTACCCGGTGGCAAAGGTGCATCCAGGGTAAGTATCAGCGAATCCATGTCGAAACCGTCGGTACATCCAAAACCATTAGCTGAGATCACATTGGCCAGCGGCGGGCTGATCGTAAACTCAGAACCGGTTGCCGTAAGGCTGTTGCACTTCATCCTTTTATTCAGTTTGATCGTGGCCTGTGTCCCGTCGCAGGCAGCCCGGGCGCTTTCCATATGCGGTTCCTTGGGGTCGGTGATATTGGCCGTGCCTCCTGTAAAGGAAAGGTCATACCCCAGGGTGCTGCCCGAGGTCCAGTTGGTTACCATTAACAGGTAGTCGTGACCGGCAGTGATAACAGGCATTCGGTTAAAAGGCGAATTACCGGGAGCATCACCGGCACAATGCACATCACCGGTTCCGGAAGGTGTGCAGCCGGTTGGTGAATTGGGGAAAGGGGCCCCGGAGCCGTTACCTGTAGTTCCATAAATATTTAAGGATACCCTCAATGCCGTGTTGCTGAAAACCTCGGTGGGGTTTCGGCCAGTAATATCAAACAACACCCAGTCGTAATCATCCGTATTGGAAATGCCGCTTATTAAAAAACCCAGTGTACCGCTTTGAAAACAGGTAAACTTATACCAGAAAGATTTATCAGAGGTAACTGCTTCTGCACAATCACGCTGGGCCACATTGGGCCCGGTACAACTGGTGACCAGTGCCTGGTGAAAAACTGAAGTGCCGCATACCGGGAAGGCTTTATCGGGTGTCATGCCGGGCAGGCTGCAGGGTTGTGCATAAGCAGCAATGGTGAACAAAAAAAGGATTACAGTAAACGGGAGTATCTTTTTGACCATAAGTGTTGCAAATTAGTGCATAGACCCTTTCAACGGCAATATTGCTGCAAGAGTTGTACCATTTTAACAGGTTTGATGAAGAAATACAGCGAATTACATAATCAAAAAATAATTTTCATTAACTATTTGCTTCTCGAGCGCATGATCAAGCGGTGTTTTTCCGTCTTTATCAAGACTACAAACAGCGCCATGTTCTAGTAGTTCATTAACTATTTCGATATGCCCCTGTGATACTGCTCGATGTAGCGCGGTGGAATCATTAAGCCCCTTAACATTTACTTCAGTATCTTGTCTTGCTAATAAAAATCGAACAACTTCAAGATTGCCTCCATCTGCAGCCATAATAAGAGCTGTGACATTTTGACGATCAGCTATATTCTTTGCACCCCTAACCAATAAAAACTGCATTAATGTCACATTGCCATTTTTAGCAGCTTGAACAAATGGAGTAATTCCTTGACCATTCATTTGATTAATTTGTTCTCCCTTTGATAGTAGATAATCAATAATAGGGATATGCCCACACTCTGCGGCAATTGAGAGTGCCGTAACTCCTCGGCTATCAGGTATATT
>CAZBIK010000088.1:0-11467 GCA_964491955.1 uncultured Ferruginibacter sp. | reverse complement strand
AGATAAGATCGCGGTATTATTGCTTTCGGTACCACCGCTGGTAAAGAATATTTCGGCAGGGTGTGCGTTTAAGATCCTGGCAACGGATTTTCGTGCTGATTCAATGGCCATGCGGCTTTCCCGCCCATAAGAATAAATGGAAGAGGGGTTGCCAAACTTTTCGGTTAAGTATGGCATCATGGCTTCCAGCACCTGTGGATCAAGTGCAGTGGTGGCGGCGTTGTCGAAATAGATTCTGTTTGAGGTCATAGTCGTTAGTAATTGGTCATTAGTCATTGGTCATTGGTCATTAGTCATTGGTCAGTAGTGATTACCGGGTTATAAAAAGTGCCGGCCAATGACCAATGACTTTCGTTTTCTACATCATCTTCCCGATATCCTGTATCAAACGCTTTGCAATATTATCCGCTGTTGTTTCAAAATTACTTTCAGCATAAATGCGGATAATGGGTTCGGTATTGCTGGTGCGTAAATGTACCCAGTCATTATCAAATTCGATCTTCAGGCCGTCTTCGTCATTTACCGGATGATTTTTATATTGTTCTTTGATCTTTTCAAAAATACTGTGCACATCCGTTCCGTTGGTCAGTTCAATTTTATTTTTACTGATAAAATAATCAGGATAGGTACTGCGCAACTGGCGGATGCTTTTTTTGCTCCTGGCCAGGTGTGTTAAAAACAGGGCAATGCCGATCAGGGCATCACGGCCATAATGCAGGTCCGGGACAATGATTCCTCCATTTCCTTCGCCGCCGATCACCGCCTGAACTGATTTCATTTTATTGACCACATTCACTTCACCAACCATGCTCGGGAAATATTCGCCGCCGTGTTTGAGGGTTATATCCTTTAATGCCCTGGTGGAAGACATGTTGGAAACGGTATTTCCTTTTCGCCTGCTCAATACATAATCGGCCACAGCTACCAGGGTGTATTCCTCGCCAAACATACTGCCATCTTCGCAAACAAAACATAGCCGGTCCACATCGGGGTCAACAGCAATGCCCAGGTCGGCCTTGTGTTTTACAACCGCCTGGCCGAGGTCTTTTAAGTGTTCCGGCAATGGTTCGGGATTATGGGCAAAATGGCCGTTTACCGTTTCATTCAAAACCACTATTTCGGTAACGCCCAGCTGTTTTAACAGCGCAGGTACGGCAATAGCGCCGGTGCTGTTAATGGCATCAATAACAATTTTAAAATTTTTCTTTTTTACAGCTGCTGCCTCAACCAGTTCATAACCGGTAACTGCATCGATGTGTTTTTGCAGTAAACCTTCACCTTTAATATATGAACCCAGTTTTTCAACGGTGGCAAATGTAAAATCTTCTTTTTCAGCTGCCGTTAAAATATATTTGCCTTCTTCAGCGCTGATAAATTCGCCTTTGCTGTTCAGCAATTTTAATGCATTCCATTCTTTAGGGTTATGGCTGGCTGTGAGGATAATGCCACCGGCCGCCTGTTCAAAACCGACAGCCATTTCAACAGTAGGGGTGGTACTCAGGCCCAGGTCAGTCACATCAAGTCCAAGTGACATTAAAGTATGCACAACGAGGTTGCTGACGATTTCACCACTTATCCTGCCATCGCGGCCAATAACAATTTTTCTGTTGCTACCCTGTTGCAATACCCAGCTTCCATAGGCTGCTGCAAATTTCACAATGTCAACCGGGGTAAGGTTTTCACTGGTTTTACCGCCAATAGTGCCACGTATCCCGGAAATACTCTTAATAAGTGCCATGCTGCTTCAATTTAGGGAGTGCAAATATAAGAAAAGCCTGGTTCATGGTTCATAGTTGATGGTTAATGGTTAATAGTTATGATACTTCATTATTTATATCGTCCTGCCATGAACTATGAACCATTAACTATTAACTTTGCCGCCATGCAAATGACCTGGTTCAAAGATTGGTTTAATTCCTCGTATTATCATCAGCTGTATTTTAACAGGGACGATAAAGAAGCTGAGGCTTTTATAGATAAGCTGATCAATTATTTAAAACCCTTACCCGGCAGTAAAATGCTTGATGTAGCCTGTGGCAAAGGGCGGCATTCCATTCACCTGTCCAGCCATGGATTTGATGTTACGGGCATAGACCTTAGTGAAGACAGTATCAAAGAGGCATTGATTTCACAAACGGAATCGCTTCATTTTTACAGGCACGACATGCGCCTGCCCTTCTGGATAAACTATTTTGATTATGCCTTTAATTTTTTCACCAGTTTTGGGTATTTTAATACCCGGCGTGAACATGATAATGCCATACGAACGATCGCCCAATCCTTAAAAAGCAACGGGGTATTTGTATTGGATTTCCTGAATGTGCATTATGCCGAGGACCACCTGGTACACCAGTCTGAAAAAATAATCGACGGTATACCTTTTATCATTACCAAATGGTATGATGAAACACATTTTTATAAAAAAATAATCATCGAGGACGAAGCTTTGAAGGAACCCCTGGTCTATACCGAAAAAGTGGCCAAGTTCTCTTTGGGTGATTTTACTGAAATGTTTGCCTACCAGGGTTTACAGATCCAGGAAGTGTTTGGCGATTATGATTTTGGAAATTATGATGTAAAGAGATCGCAAAGGATGCTGATGATCGCGAAGAAAATAAATACCTGATTTAATTTGCACATTTGCTTATTTGCACATTTGCACATTTACTTGTTCTTATTATTGATCAGCATCCACCTGGCTGTTTCATACATAGCAGAAGTTAGCTGCGATAAATGTTTTTTTACTGAGTCCTCCTGTTGTTTGGTTAATACAGGCAGGTTATTCCGTACCGGTACCAGTTCTTCTTTCCTGAACCGGATATTCTTCCTGAAAAAATAATCGTCATTCACCACACCGATCCAGCCCGGGGCATGGTAAATGATAAAGGCTGCATTTTCTTTTTTTGTCTTATCCAGCAGGTCCCTGCCGAGGGTTGAATTTAAATAAGGCTGCTGCATCATTCCGGCAATGGTTGGTAAAATATCAATCTGCGAAACAACCTCGGTCCTTTTTTGCGGAACCAGTAAAGACGGTGCATAAAAAAGCAGGGGAACATGTTCTTCACCCAGGCGCTGTTCAGTCCAGGCATCCGGGTATATGGCCGATGCATTGCCTTCCACACCATGGTCGCCTGTAAAAACAAAAATGGTATTTTCAAACCAGGATTTCTGCCGGGCTGCCTCCATGAATTTTTGTATGCAATAATCCGTATAGGCAAACGCATGGTATTCCTTCAGTGATTCGAAACCATATTTCTGTAAACTGTCTTCCGCTATGGTGCGGCGGACAAAATCACTGTCCTCAACCGGGATGTTAAAGGGGCGGTGATTGTCGGCGGTTTGTATGATGGCAAAAAACGGTTTCTGCTCCTTTGCCAGTATATCATTGGCTTCCAGGAACAGGTTTTTATCACTAATGCCCCAGACATTTATACTGGGTGCCTTATACTTTCCTTCTTCAAACAACTGCACTTTGTTGATATTGGAGATCAAGCCTTTGAAATTATTGAACTGGCTGCGGCCACCGATAAAATAATATTTTTCATAGCCGTCAAAATCATTGATGATGGTTCGCTGGTTTACCGATTCTTCATTGCGGGTACTGAATTTTGAAAGCTGCACATCCGGTATCCCGGTAATGGTTGCAAACACACCCCGGGCAGTACCAAAACTCGGTGTAAAGCATCTTTCAAAAAAAATACCTTCATTACACATCCGGTTAAAATAAGGGGTACTGTTCAGCGGGTTGCCGCTCATGCTGCTTTTATACATGCTGAAACTTTCGCAGATCACCAGTACCACATTGGGTTCACTTTCAAATGCTTTGCTGCCGGGATGTACCAGGCGGCTGTACCCGTTTTGAAAACTGACCTCCTTATCCAGTTGTAAAAAACGCCTCATATCGCCAAAATAGGCATCGGCCCTGCTGTTCTTGTCGGGACTGCGGAAACGGAGCGTGGTAAAAAAATTCTGCAGGGGATTTAATGCCAGGTTGCTTTTAAACTCATCATTCAGGTCAAAGGCCCTGAAAAAATCAAGGGGTTTGGTCATAAAAAAACCATATACAAACCATCCCAGTAACAGGAGTGAGGCAGCATGCCACCTGCGCCGGTAAGTAAACTTATGGATGTTCAGGTTTTTTTCAGCTACATCAACATGTGTTCTGCGGAACATCCAGTTCATCATCATCACGGCACCTGCCAGCCCGAATAAAATCCATACAACCGGGTAACTCTGCCAAACCATCTGTAAACTTTCCCTTGGATCTTCTGCAAAGATCAGTGCATCGGCATTAAGCCTTGCATTTACATAGGCAAACTGCCCGAAATCGGCACCATAAAAAAACAGTACCAGCAACGTGATCGATCCCAGGTAAGCAGTCCAGAATTTTTTACTCCTGTTGCTGTAAAACGGCGAGAAACTGGGATAGAGGGAAAAAACCGAAATGGGCAATAAAATAATGGCGATCCAGCGCAGGTCGTATTTTAAACCAAGCCAGAAAGAAGAAAGCAGGTTCAGTAAACCGATTGACTGCGGTTTAAAGAAGATCACCGTTGCGATCCGGAAGGCGGTAAATATGCACAGGTATATCATGAATAGTTTTACTATCCACTGTATGGTTTTAGGAACGCGCCAGCTGATCAGCATAGTAAATAATTTCCTTGAGCCTGAACAAAGAAAGCGAAAATACAAAAACCGCGGTTCAAAAAACGGCAACACCGGTTAATGCGGATTTTTAATTGGTAGGCTGCTTTTTATTTTTCAGCAATAAATATTTGGCCGTTTCGTAATAAGCTTCAGTAAAACGCAGCAGGTGATCTTTAATACTGTCTGTTGCAGCATTGGCCGGCACAGGCTCATTGCCCGTCATTGAAACAAGTTCTTCCTTACCGGTCTTGTAATTTTTGAGGTAATAATACCGGCTGCTCACCATGCCGATGGTTTTTACATCATGGTCAATAACAAATGCATATTTTTCTTTACTGTTAACAGCAGTTGAAACCGTGTCAAACAGGTTCCTGCCCAGCGAACTGTTGGTGTACCGAATTTTTGCAAGTGATGCGATCGTTGGTAAAATATCAACCTGCGAACAGATATCTCCTTTACGTTGTGGCTTTAACAGGGCCGGGGCATAAAATAATAAAGGTACATGCTCACAGGTAAGGCCCTGTTCGGTCCAGGCTTTCGGGAAATAATCCAGGGTACCGTTATACCGGATGCCGTGGTCGCCTACAAAGACAAAAATGGTATTTTTAAAATAGGTTTCTTTTTTAGCGGCTTCCATAAATTGCTGAAAGCCAAAATCGGTATAGCGGAATGCATTCATTTCCTCATTGCTTTCAAACCCGAATCGCTTCAAAGAATCAGCCGAAAAGGAAACGCTTTTAAATTCATCAAGGTCTTCATCTGGTATCGTGTATGGCCGGTGGTTATCGGCTGTTTGAATGATGGCAAAGAACGGTTTTGTCTGCTGCTTTAAAACCTGGTTGGCTTCCAGCATTAAATTCTTGTCGCTGATGCCCCAAACATCGATCTTCTTTGCCGCATAATCTTCCTGCTCATACAGTTTAAGGTTATTGATGTTGTTGGTCAGTACCCCGCGTATATTGGCCCAGGTGGCGCTGCCGCCCAGGAAATAAAAATTATTGTATCCTGTAAAACTGTTGATGATGGTCTTTTGATCAACGGCATTGGGGTTCCGGCTGGCTGTTTTGGGGCTTGCCACATCCGGGATGCCTGTAATGGTGGCCCATACCCCGCGGGCTGTGCCGTAAGCTGGTGTAAAGCAACGGTCGAAAAAAATACCGTTCTCACACAATTCATTGAAATACGGTGTGGTATTTAATGGGTTATTGTACATACTGCTTTTATAGGCACTGAAACTTTCGCAAAGCACCAGCACAATATTGGGCCTGGTGCCGGTAGTGTCACCTGCAGCATATACCCTTTCAAAATTTAAAGTACTGCTGTCGGGGTTGTTTATGCCTAAATATCCAGCCATCAGCGGGTAACCCGCCCTTACTTTTTTAAGGTCGTATGATGTGCTCCTGAAATTTAACGTGCTTACAAAACTCTGAAAAGGGTTTAAGGCCAGGTTTGCCTTAAAATCATCACTTAAGGTATAGGCATCGCTCCAGCGCAGGGGAAACTGGCCGATCCTGCCAAAGATCAAAATGCCAAAGATCACAAAAGCGATCACATACATCAACCATCCTTTCCGTTTATAAAAACTGTATTGCTCACGGTAACGGGCAAGTAATTTTCCAAACCCCAGCCTGGCCAGCACCAGCAGCAGGATGAAGCCCAGGCTGATCTTCAGCAACGGGTAAGACTGCCACATCATGTTAAAAGATATACCCGCATCTTCCAGGTAATTAAGCACCGTTGCATTCAGCCGCTGGTGCAGGTAATCAAAATGATAAAAATCAATGGCGAGTACCAAAACCATCACCATGAAAACGGCCGGCAGTAAAATATTCCAGAAAGCAGCTGCTTTGTTATTTTTGAACGGATCCAGGAAGGGGAGGGCACAGAGCAGCATCATTGCCAGGCCGGTGATGCACACGATCCGTGCATCATATCTAAGCCCTAATATAAATGCCGAGCCGGAAAATGCCTTACCGGGCGGGTTGAATTGCCAGTAAATGATCAGCCTCGAAACGGTCATCACCGCCAGTAAAATAAAGGCCACAGAAAATATCCAGCGCAACAGTTTGGGAACCCGGTGTACAAAAAGCATGAACAATTATTTAATGAGTGAACAAATTTAGTTTAATTATTTTTGGATGATGCCGGTATAACACACATATTGCATACCATGGACGAATTACTGTCTTACGACAAATCATTATTTAAACTGATCAACTACAGTTGGAGCAATTCATTTTTCGACTGGTTGATGCCCTGGCTGCGCAATTCAACGATGTGGTACCCGTTATATCTGTTGCTGCTGTTGCTGGTAACCATTAATTTCAGAAAGACCGGATGGTGGTGGGTTCTATTTGCTGCAGGTACCGTGATCCTGACTGATTTCGTAAGCAGCACAATCATCAAACAGAATATCTTCCGGCTGCGCCCCTGCCATGAACCCGATTTCGCTTCCTGGATACAGGTATTGGTGGGTTATCGGCCGCAAAGTTCCAGTTTTACCTCTTCACATGCCACAAACCATTTTGGTATGGCTATGTTTTTATATATAACTTTGAGAACACGCTTTAAAAAATGGCCGGCATTATTCTTTTTATGGGCCTTCAGCATATCCTTTGCACAGGTTTATGTGGGCGTGCATTACCCGGTAGATATTATATGTGGCGGACTAATTGGAATACTTATCGGATATTTGTCGGGAAAATCGTTTAACAAAAACTACGGTTTAGTTTAATCATACATGACGGAAATACTGATAATACTTGGCCTGATCCTGATCAACGGGATCTTTTCCATGGCCGAAATTGCACTGGTTTCTGCCCGTAAGTCGAGGCTGGAAGGGCAGGCCAGCAAAGGGGACGAAAAGGCGAAAGCTGCTTTAAAACTGTCCAATCATCCCGACGTTTTTCTTTCCACTGTACAGGTTGGGATAACCCTGATCGGTATTTTAACGGGTATATTCTCAGGTGAAAACCTGAAAGCACCTATTGCGGAATTTTTCAGCCGGTTCGACTGGTCAAGGGAATACAGCAACGGGATCGCTACTACCATCATCGTTGTTATCCTTACCTATTTTTCATTGGTACTGGGAGAGTTGGTTCCCAAAAGGATCGGGCTGGCCAAACCCGAATATATTGCCAAGCACATGGCCAAACCGATGAGCTGGCTGAGCAGGATCACTTTTCCTTTTATTTGGTTATTGACATCTTCTACAAATGTTATTGTAAAACTGTTTAATCTTAAAGTCAACGACAGCCAGGTAACTGAAGAGGAGATCAAAGCCATGATCTCCGAAGGCAGTGAACATGGTGCCATTGAAGAAGAGGAAAAGGAGATCATTGAACGGTTGTTTCACCTGGGCGACCGCAACATTACTTCGCTGATGACACACCGTACTGACATTATCTGGTTTGATGAGCAGGATACCGTGCAGAATTTTAAGGACAGGTTTGAAGAGCTTACTTATTCCACTTACCCTGTTTGCAATAAAGTAGTGGATGATATTACCGGTGTTGTTTTTGTAAAGGATATTGTAAAAGCATCGGCAACCACTATCCTGAAAGACCTTGCCAAGCCGGCCATGTTTGTGCCTGAGAACAACAGTGCGTACCAGTTGCTCGAAAAATTCAAGTCATCCAAAATCCACAGTTGTTTTATTGTAAATGAATACGGAACACTGGAAGGCATGATCACATTGAATGATGTGCTGGAAGCCATTGTTGGGGATGTGCCGCAAAGCGGGCAGGAAGAATATGGTATCGTTGAACGCAGCGACGGATCATTCCTGGTGGATGCCCAGATCCCGTTCTATGATTTTTTAAGCCATTTTGAAAAGACCGAATGGATGAATGAAGGGGAACATGATTTTGATACCCTGGCCGGTTTTGTTTTACACGAACTTGAACATATACCGGCAACGGGCGAAACCTTTGAATGGAATGGATTTGATTTTGAGATCATTGATATGGACGGCCAGCGGATCGATAAGCTGATCGTAAAGATCTCGGAAGAGATCAAGGAAGAAATGGAAGAGTAAATTTAAAATTCAAAGACTGCCCGGGCATCAGGGTTTAACAGTTTGGTGCTTTTTTGCTTCCCGTCAACCAGAACATGTATGATATTGATCTGCTCTTTTTTATATTCAAACAGGATATTGTCTGTGACCTCCAGTTTTTTTACAGATGCAACAGGATTGTGCTGGAAATAACTGGTGATGCCTTCTTCATCCTGTTCATATCCCAGGAATTGAAGGGTCACCGGTTTGCCGTCGGCCCTGATCAGTAAATGTTTCTGTATATAATCGCTGACCAGTTTGTTCATGGCTGCTTTGTCTTTGGGCTGCAGCAGGTCTACCTGCGTTTTATAGGTTTGCCGCAATACCGTTTCAAAATCATCGGTAAAGATCTTGCAGCTGATCTCCAGGTTTTTGTCCGTGGAATTGTGCTCAATCTCGGTAACACTTACATAAATGGGGTGATGCCCCGTTCCTGGCTGATTAAGTAAAAATCCGCCAATCATTAACCACTTAAATAAAAAATGTACCATTTAGCAAAGGGATTGGTAATTAACCGTTTCTTTAAAGATATTTGTAAGGGCAAAATTAGTACAATCAATTACAGTTAAACCAATTCATGAATAATTTGGGTTTTTATTTTGATTTGGGTTGGCATCATATAATAGCCTGGGGTGCAATTGATCATTTGTTGTTTGTTCTGGCATTAAGCGCCATTTACCTGATCGGAAACTGGAAACAGGTGTTGATCCTGGTAACGGCCTTTACCATCGGGCATTCTGTTACACTGGCATTAAGTGTTTATGACCTGGTACGTGCCAATGACAACTGGGTGGAGTTCTTAATTCCCTGTACCATTGCGGTTACAGCCATTTTTAACCTGCTGCAAAAAGATTTTAAACCCAGGTCATTGCGGCTGAACTATATACTGGCTTTATTCTTTGGGTTGATACATGGTTTGGGTTTCGCCAATGCCATTCGGTTTATGATGGCAAAGGATCAATCCATTGGCTGGAGTTTATTCGGATTCAATATCGGCCTTGAGGCCGGGCAGGTGCTGGTGGTTTTGTTGATCCTGCTGGCCAGTTACGGGGTGGTAAACAAAGCAGGGCTCAACCGGAAATGGTGGGTATGGGGTTTATCCATATTTGCATTGATCATGTCGGTAAAAATGATTTGGGAACGTTTCCCGTCTTTATAATTAAATTACACATTCAATATTAAACAATGAAAAAAGGATCAGCAATTCTTCTTCTTCTTTTAGCCGGCTTTGCAGCCGGTGCCCAGGATATTAAAAATAACCCTGGAAGCAACCATGGCAACCGTTTTGAACAGTTGGGTACCATTTTGCCAACACCCAATGAATACCGCACGGCAAGCGGCGCACCCGGTACAAAATACTGGCAGCAGCGCTGTGATTATGATATTGTTTGCGAACTGGACGAGCCCAACCGCCGTTTGACCGGTAAGGAAACCCTTACTTATTACAACAATTCTCCCGACGTGTTAACCTATTTGTGGCTGCAGCTGGATGAAAACCAGCACAGCAACAGCAACAATTCGGGTTATCAATCCAGTAATTTTATGCCGCGTAATGTTTCCGAAGCTGATATTGTGCGCTACAGCGGAAAACTTGACAAGGACCGCGAATATGGTGTAAACATCACCAGGATCGCTGATGTATCCGGTAAACCGCTGGCCTATACCATCAATAAAACCATGATGCGTGTTGATCTGCCGCAGCCGTTAAAGCCCGGGCAGAAATATATTTTTAAGATCGACTGGAATTACAACATTATTGAAAGGACCAAATATGGCGGCCGCGGGGGTTATGAACATTTTGCAGAAGATGGCAATGACCTCTACACCATGGCACAGTGGTTTCCCCGTCTTTGCGTGTACAGTGATTTCCAGGGTTGGCAAAACCAGCAGTTTACCGGTACCGGTGAGTTTGCTTTGATATTTGGAAATTATAAAGTTGCAATGACGGTGCCTGCCGATCATGTGGTAATGGCAACAGGTGAGGGGCAGAACTTTCAGCAGGTGTTGTCACCAACAGAATTTGCCCGCTGGCAAAAAGCACAAACTGCAACGGATGTGGTTGAGATCGTTACCCTTGCCGAGGCCATCGCAAAAGAAAAACAAAAATCAAAAGCAAAGAAGACCTGGATCTTCAAAGCCGATATGGTTCGTGATTTTGCCTGGGGTTCCTCACGTAAATTTATCTGGGATGCCATGCCCACCATGGTGGAAGGGAAAAAAGTGATGTGCATGAGCGGTTACGGAAAAGAAGCCTATAGCCTGTACCGTAAGTTCAGCACCAAAGTGGTGGCACATACCATTAAGAGCTATTCCAAATTCACCATTCCTTATCCATACCCCGTTGCCCAGAGCCTGGAAGCAGCCAACGGAATGGAGTACCCGATGATCTGTTTCAACTTTGGCCGTACCGAAAAAGATGCAACAGGCAATTACAGTGCCAACAGTACATACAGTGAAGGAACCAAGATCGGCATGATCGGCGTGGTGATACATGAAGTGGGACATAATTTTTTCCCGATGATCATCAACAGTGATGAAAGGCAATGGACCTGGATGGATGAGGGACTGAATTCGTTCGTGGAATACCTGGCGGAAGAACTTTGGGATAATAAATCCCCGGTGAGTATGGGCCCTGCATACAAGATCGTGGATTACTGGAAACTGCGGAACGACCGCCGGGAACCCATCCTGTCCAAGCGTAAGAAACTCACACAGTTCTGCCCCACAACTTACAACAAACCGCCACCAGGGTCAAAAACCCAGCCG
>CAZBIK010000087.1:0-11474 GCA_964491955.1 uncultured Ferruginibacter sp. | reverse complement strand
CAGCGCTCTTGATTCCCATACCACCAGGGTGACCAATACTGCGGTGAGTGTTAAGGCCCTTTTTTCACATTCTACAGGAAATTTCCACCAGGCAATAGGTTTTCATTCATTGTATTCAAATACAACCGGGTACTACAATATTGCAAACGGGTATGACACACTTTATTCTAACACAACCGGGCAATCAAACATTGCAACCGGAACTAATGCGCTTTATTCAAACACCACAGGAAGCTGGAATATAGCTATTGGAAACGGTTCCCTTTATTTAAATACAACAGGATCTGACAACACGACTACCGGTAACTTTTCACTTACAAATAATTCAACCGGAAATTTTAATACGGCTACAGGATCCAATACCATGGCAGGTGCAAATACCGGTAGCCATAATGTTGCCAATGGAGCATATGCGCTTTTCAGTAATACAACCGGGTATAACAATACATCTACCGGAAGTTATTCATTGTTCATAAACAGCACCGGCTTTAACAATACGGCAAACGGCCGCCATGCCCTTTATTCTAATACAACGGGTTCTGACAATGCTGGCTTTGGCATCGAAGCACTGTATTCTAATAACACGGGCATAAACAATACGGCAACAGGAAGTTATTCATTGCGAAGCAACACAACAGGTAGCTATAATACGGCCACAGGCGTCAGGTCACTTTATTTAAACAGTACAGGAGGATTTAATACGGCAACAGGTTACCAGTCCTTATATTCAAATACTACCGGTACCAATAATGCTGCCTATGGATTTTCTGCCATGTTTGCCAATACAACTGGATTCAGCAATACAGCTTTTGGATATGGTGCACTTGGCAATAATACTACCGGTTATTCCAATACAGTTTCGGGAGTAGACGCCATGCTCTCAAACTCAACCGGTTTTTTTAATACGGCAAACGGGTCAGGTTCGCTTTTTTTCAACATTTCCGGATCTTCAAACGTGGCAACAGGAAGCAATGCCTTACCTGCCAATACATCCGGTTTTCAAAATACAGCTGTGGGTGTAAACTCCATTTTATTAAATACCACCGGTGCTTATCATACCGCAGTGGGTTTTAATACCGGGCCGGGTTCAGCTAATTTATTCAATACCACTTCCATCGGCATTGATGCAACCTGTACAGCTACCGATATGGTCCGGATAGGAAACGTATTTGTGAATTCCATTGGCGGCCAGGTAGGCTGGACCACGGTAAGCGATGGACGCTTTAAGGAAAATATCAGGGAAGATGTGCCGGGTTTAAGCTTCATCAACCAGTTGCGCCCGGTAACCTACAGGCTCAACCGCTATAAAATAAACGAGATGAATGGTGTAAATGAACGGAGAAAACAAATGGCCATCAGTACAAAAAACAAAGCCGACCTGCCTGATTTTCTTACCGGTGAAATGTACACGGAGGTCACCACCGGTTTCATTGCCCAGGAAGTGGAAGCCGCTGCAAAAAAAGCCGGCTTTAATTTCAGTGGCGTGGATAAACCAAAAAATGACAGGGATTTTTACGGGCTCCGGTATGCCGAATTTGTGGTGCCCCTGGTAAAAGGCATGCAGGAACAGCAACTGATCATCGAAGAGCAGCAAAAAAACATGGATGCCCAAAAGAAACGCATCGATGAACTGGAAAAAGCGGTAAAGGAATTAAGCAACAGGATCAAATAATGTAACCCGCATATAATTAGCAAGGCCGGGTTGGCCAAATTTTTACACTTTGGCAAAGTTTCCTTAATTTGAAGCATGAGAAAATTATGCTTCATTTTATTATGGGTTTGTTTTTCTTCTGCAGCCCTGTCCCAAACCGCCATCATTGATTCTTTAAAAAGAGAATTGGCCAGGTCCGCTTCCAGCGAAAAGAAAGTGGAAATACTGGGTTACCTCAGCCGCACATTGATGAATACCAGTTTGCCCGAAGCGGATCAATATGGCCTGCAGATGATCGAAGTGGCTGAAATGAGCCGCGACCGCAAACTGATGGTAAAAGCCCTGCTCACCAACGGTGAACGTTACTCGTACCTGGCCGGCAGAAAAGACAATATCAACAAAGCCATTGATTATTATACCCGCGGGCTGGAACTGGCCCGCAGGAACAAGCTGGATGAGCAGGTGATCAGCGCTTACCTGTATTTATCAGAAGTATCCAGGTACATGCCCGATCCGGAGAAGGCACTCAATTACTGCAACCAGGCTTATTCACATACCGGGCTGGTGAAAAACGACAGCCTCACTGCCAGGGTTCACCTGGAATATGGTTCTGTTTACCTGTCAAAAAATGAAAAGATCCTGGCGCTTAAAAATATGATGACAGCCATACGGATCGCAGAAGACCTCAAAAATAATTATTTATTGCGTGCCGGTTATACGAAACTGTCGGGGTTCTATGCTGCCATTGAAGACTATGATAAAGCGATCGATTACCTGGTAAAAGCATTGAACAAACTGGAACTGATCAAAACCGGGCAAACGCCATACAGCCGGGTACAGGACCTTACCCGTATCGGTGACCTGTACACGGCCAAAAAGAGTTACGATATGGCCATGACCTGGTACGAACGGGCACTGAAGCTGGCAGATTCCTTAAAGTACGAACCCATTAAGGCACTGGCATACCGCAGCATTGTAAGCAATTACCTGGCCAGTGACCAGCCTCAAAAAGCACTGAACTATTTTAATGAACACCCGCAGTTAAAACGTTTTTTGGAAGCGGTCAACTTTGGCCATTTTGTCGACCAGTCTTACGGATACATTTATACGCAGCTGGGGAATTACGATTCGGCAAAATATTATTACAATAAAGTGGCGCCCTTTTTTGAACAGGGGGTGAACAGCGCCAACCAGTTCAGTTATTATTACCAGCTGGGCCTGCTGTATAAAAAAACAAAAGAGTACGACAGGTCACTGGATTATTTTCTGAAAGCAAAACAAATGTCGGAAGGGATGGGACAGCTTGAAACGATGCGTTTAGTGGTAACCGAACTGGACTCGCTGTACCAGCTGAAGGGAGATTACAGGCAGGCCTTTATGTACACTTCACTGGCCTATAAATACAAAGACAGTGTAGATAAACTTGGAAAAGAAAAAGACCTTTTACAGATAGAAGTGGCCGATGAGCAGCAGCGGCAGGAAAGGCTGGACCGCGAGCAGGAGGAAAAAAAGCGCAAGCGGGATAATATCCAGTACATGCTCATCACCATCGGCATTGCCGGCCTCTTCATTTTCATGGTGATGATGGGCATGTTCCGGGTTTCTGCAACTACCATAAAGATGGTGGGTTTCTTTACATTCCTCATGTTCTTCGAATTCATCTTCCTCATCTTTAAAAAGAATATCTATGCATTCACTGCCGGCGAACCCTGGAAAGACCTGGCTTTTATGATCGGGCTGGCGGCCATACTGTTGCCCATGCACCACTGGATGGAGCATAAAGTGATCCATTACCTGACCACGCACAACAGGCTTACCGCTTCGGGAAAAGGATTGATGGAAAAATTTTTAAGAAGAAATAAAAAAGCGGTAAAAACGAAAGCCCCGTAAAAATATGAACCCCGTTTCTTTGCGATCCTGTGCATAAAGGTAAAAAGCAATTAAGCAATATGACCACGGTTATGGTTGGGTTCAGTTGAATCAGATACCTTTGCCATTCTATAGCCGGATAATATCATACTCCATGTTCAGACCCAAAATATTTGATACATTAAAGCAATACAACCGCCGGCAGTTTGGTAAAGACGTTATGGCCGGCATCATCGTGGGTATCGTGGCATTGCCATTGGCCATTGCATTTGCCATCGCTTCGGGCGTATCGCCCGAAAAAGGATTATACACTGCAGTGATTGCCGGTTTTATCATTTCGGCCATGGGTGGCAGCCGTGTGCAGATCGGCGGCCCAACAGGCGCTTTTATTGTAATTGTGTATGGCATCGTGCAGGTACATGGTGTGAACGGTTTGATCATTGCTACATTCATGGCCGGCATAATGCTCATCGTGATGGGTTTTGCCAGGCTGGGATCCGTTATAAAATTCATACCGCATCCGTTGATCATTGGTTTTACCAGTGGCATCGCCGTGCTGATCTTCTCTTCACAGGTAAAGGATTTTTTTGGCCTCAGCATGGGTGCGGTACCGGCTGATTTCCTGGAAAAATGGAAAAGTTATTTTCTGAATTTCAGCATGGTGAACTGGTATTCGGTTGCCATTGCTGCAGCAACGGTTGCCATCATTTTATTGTGGCCAAAGGTCACGCATAAAATACCTGGTTCATTGATCGCCATCCTGGTTACAACCGCCGCCATGCAAATATTTCATATTCCTGTTGATACGATCGGAAGCAGGTTTGGCAGTATCCCGTCCTCCTTACCCATGCCGGTAATGCCCCATCTCGATCTTGCCGTCATCAAAAGTTTGATCGTTCCTGCCTTTACCATTGCCCTGCTGGGTGGCATCGAATCCTTATTATCTGCAGTTGTTGCCGATGGCATGATCGGCGGCAAACACAAATCCAATATGGAACTGGTAGCTCAGGGAACCGCCAATATCTTCTCTGCATTATTTGGCGGCATACCTGCAACAGGGGCCATTGCCCGTACAGCAACCAATGTAAAGAACGGGGGCCGCACACCGGTAGCAGGGATCGTTCATGCCGTTACCCTCTTGCTGATCATGCTTTTTGTAGGCAAGTGGGCATCCCTGATACCCATGGCCACCCTGGCAGGCATATTAATTGTGGTGGCTTATAATATGAGTGAGTGGGAAAATTTTGCATCTGTATTCAAAGGCCCAAAAAGTGATGTGGCTGTTTTACTCACCACTTTTTTGTTGACCGTGTTGGTTGACCTTACTGTTGCTATTGAGATCGGGATGGTACTGGCTGTTTTTCTGTTCATGCGTGAGATGATCAAATTCAGCGATGTAAGTGCCCTTACAAAAAATACGGGTGATGCAGAAAATGACCGGGAAGCCATTGGCAATTTTACATTGCCTGATCATGTAGAAGTTTTTGAAATAACCGGCCCCTTATTCTTTGGCGCTGCCTATAAATTCAAAGATGCCATGAAGTTCATTGAAAAACCGCCCAAAGTGCTGATCATCCGCATGCGGCAGGTACCCATTATTGATGCAACAGGTATAAATGTTTTGCAGGAAGTGTTCAAAGAATCAAAACACAGGGGAACCAGGCTGGTCTTATCGGAAGTGCATAGTGAAAAGGTAATGGAAGAATTGAAAAAATCAAGGTTGTTATTTGCCATTGGCAAAGGAAATGTTACGGATACTTTTAGCCAGGCCGTTGAAAGAAGTAAAACGATCCTGGAGGAATCGAAAGCGGTCAACTGATATTCACTTCCCGATCCAGTAACACCCCAAACTTTTCTTTCACCGTTTTCAATATCCTTTCACTCAGTTCATATATCTCAGGTCCACTGGCATTCCCATAATTCACCAGTACCAATGCCTGTTTTTCATGGCAGCCGGCATCGCCACTTCTAAAACCCTTCCAGCTTGACCTGTTGTCGGGGCCGCATTGTTCTATCAACCAACCGGCGGCAAGCTTAACATTCCCGTTCGGTAAATTATACCCCACAATACCGGGAAATTTAGAACTGAGCACTGCAAACTGCGAACCGCTGACCTCAGGATTTTTAAAAAAGCTGCCTGCATTGCCAATAACTGCAGGGTCGGGTAATTTGCTGCTGCGGATATTGATGACTGCCTGCGATACCGCCTGCAGGCTCAGGTCCTTCACACCCATCTTTTCCAGTTCCTGCCCGATGGCACCATAAGAAATATTGTATGCAGGGATCCGGTTTAAACGAAAGGTAACATCAGTGATCACAAACTGATCTTTATATTTTTTTTTGAACACACTGTCGCGGTAACCGAATTCACAATCATTCAAAGTGAAATTCACCATTTTTTTATCATGGATATGGTATGCTTCCAGTGAATAAAAAACATCTTTTAATTCCACCCCGTAAGCACCTATATTCTGCATGGGGGAAGCGCCCACATTCCCGGGGATCAATGAGAGGTTCTCAACACCTGCCCAACCCTTATTTATACAATATAAAACAAACTGGTGCCAGTTCTCCCCTGCCCCTACCTGTACATAGATATGATGCCCGTCTTCCTTGATCTCTTTAATGCCTTTGATCCCGTTCTTTAAAACCAAACCATCAAAATCTTTGGTGAAAAGGATATTGCTGCCTCCGCCTAAAATTAAGGTTGCCAGTTGCCCGTTGTTCGTTGTTCGGTTTTTGGATGCAAGCAATTCGCTTAACTCATCGATTGAATTGAATGTAGCAAATAATTCTGCATACACATTGATTCCAAATGTGTTGTACGATTTAATTGATATATTTTTTTGTACTACCATGTACTTAATTAAATCAACTGTCAGGTTGAACTTGTCGAAACCGGTTTATAGAATCAACCCGCCTTCGACTCGCCTCTGCGTAGCCGCTACGGCAGAGCAAGGCAAGCTCAGGCTGACAATTCATTAGTAATAAGATCTGCAAGGTTACATTTTATCTACATCCGCAATTACCGTCACACTCTTAAAAAGCTTCTCCCCGGTTACCAGGTTAATATGGTTCCTGATGGCCGACTTGTATCTTATACTCATGCCCGGTTCTTTGGGCAGTTTGATCAATATCTCCATCAGGTACTGGTTCCGGATGCGGTTCACAACGGGCACTGCCGGGCCAACAATAAAATCCTTCAGGTCCTGTTTTAAGAGCATGGCAAGTTTTTCTGATGCCGCAGCAACAATATTTTTATCCTTGTGTTTTAAAGTTAACAAAATAATGCGGCTATAAGGCGGATAAAAAAATTGTTTCCGGTTTTCGATCTCCAGTTCATAAAACTGTTTGTAATCATGTTGCTTCACCAGTTGTAAAACAGGGTGTTTTACGTTGGTTGCCTGGATGATCACTTTGCCCTGTTCCTTTTTTCTGCCTGCCCGGCCACTCACCTGCTCCATCAGCTGAAAGGCCCGTTCATTTACCCTGAAATCGGCAAATGCCAGCAGGCCGTCTGCATCCAGGATCCCAACAAGGCTTACCTTATCAAAATCGAGTCCCTTGACCACCATTTGAGTACCCACTAAAATATCCAGGCGATGCTGTTCAAACAACTGGATCAGGTTATCATGGGCTGTTTTGCCACGCACACTGTCCACATCCATCCTTGCAATTCTGTTTTTTGGAAAATCATCTTCCAGTTGCTCTTCGATCTTTTCGGTACCAAAATTTTTCTCCAGCCAGTTGTTGCTGCCACATGCCGGGCAGGTAATCAGTTTCGGGTACACGCTGCCGCAATAATGGCAATGCAGTTTATTGCTGAACTTGTGCAGTGTTAGTGATACATCGCAATGGGTACACTGCGGTATAAATCCGCAGGCACCGCAGATCAGGTAGGGATTATAGCCCCGCCTGTTCTGGAACAGGATCACCTGCCGGCCGGCCTCCAGTGCCTGCTGCATGGCTTCTTTCAGTTGCGGGCTGATCATCACCTTACCCTTTTGTACAACCTGCCTGGTATCAATGATACTGATCTCCGGCATTTTAATGCCGCCAAAACGTTCATTCAGTTCCACCAAAGCATATTTATCATGCAGGGCATTAAAATAACTTTCCACTGAAGGGGTGGCGCTTCCCATTAAAACTTTTGCGCCAAAAAGCGATGCATAATAAATGGCAGCATCCCTTGCATTGTACCTGGGAGCCGGATCCTGCTGTTTAAATGAAGGATCATGCTCTTCATCCACGATGATGAGCCCGAGGTCTTTAAAAGGCAGGAACAGGGCACTGCGGGCACCAAGCACGATCTTTACTTCGCCGGTGCGTATCTTATTCCACAATTCAATGCGTTCGTTATTGTTGAACCGCGAATGATAAATGGTGATATTTCCGCCAAAATGTTTTTGCAGGCGGCGGATGATCTGCGTGGTCAATGCGATCTCGGGCAGTAAATACAAAACCTGCCGGCCCTCCGAAAAATATTTTTCGATCAGCTTCACATACACCTGTGTTTTGCCGCTGCTGGTTACGCCATGCAGCAGGCAAACATTTTTGGTTTCAAATGAACGGGCAACTTTATCCGAAGTTTCCTGCTGTGCAGGGCTGAACTCAAAATCGATCTCCACATTCTTAGGCAATGACATGACCCGGTCAATGGCCCGTTTTTCCACTACCAGGATATTTTTTTCAACCAGGCCTTTCAGTTGTGCTGCTGTTGCACCGGCTTTTTTCAACAGGTCGTGCTGGATAACATCTCCTGCCGTTTTTTGCAGGTGCAGGTAAGCCAGCAACAGTTCCATTTGTTTGGGCGCCCTGCTCCAGGTATTCAGCAGCTCAGCCAGTTTTTCTTCATTACTGTATTCAGGGTGTAAAAGCACATAGTTTTCGGTTTTCACTTTATACTGTTCGTCCATCGCTTCCCAAACAAAACAGATCTTTTTATCGATCAGTTTTTTGATGAGGGGATACACATGGGTTATGTCCAGCAATTGCTGCACTTCCGGTAATCGCAGTTCTTTTTTTAACAGCAGGGCTTCCGCCACAATGAATTCTTCATCATCCAGGCTGGTAAAATCCTCACCAGCTTCTTCGTTGTAGATTAAAATGGTTTCGCTGCTCAGTTTAAAATGTGTTGGCAAGGCAGCCGCCATCACTTCGCCCTCACTGCACATATAATATTCGCTGAGCCATTTCCAGAGTTTTAACTGTTGCGGGAACAGGATCGGTTCATCATCCAGCACATTCAATATGGACTTGGTGGGATAGGCCGGTTCTTTGTCAAGTATTGTTTTAATGATACCTGCATATTTCTTATGCTTGCCAAAAACAACTTCTACCCTGCAACCGGGTATAGCCCTTTTTAAAAATGGAGTTGGGATGGAATAAGTATATGTTGTTGGCAGTGCCAGCGGAAGTATGATCTCTGCCCAAAAGCCGGATGATTCATCTGCAAATTGTATTTCGTTTCCTTTGTTCATCTTATGGCCCTAAAGTTAACCTGTTATTCATTGGCGATCGAATGCCTTGTAGTCACTGCATGCCTGCCTGCCCTTCTTTTTAGGATGTTAGCTTATTATGATCATCAATTTTGATCCAGCTTGCTTTATAACCGGTCAGTTTTTCTTCCATTATTTTATACACTTTCTCTTTTAGCCTGGCCACATCCTCAAGGCCCAGCCCTTCAACCGGTATTTCTTCCAGGTAAACCGATCTTGACCTACCGGGTTGCATGGAAAATATGGATCCATAATGCATCCGGTCATAGGCATCCAGGAACAATACGGGCTTAATGGGCGTTTGGGTTTCGATGGCGATCTTAAATGCCCCGTCATAAAATTCCTTAAGCGGCTTATGAGTCATATTAAAAGTACCCTCGGGCGCAATAACTATGGAAATGCCTTTTTTCAGCACCGATTTAAGCTGGATGACACTTTTTGCCCTTTTTTCAGCATCACCTCTTTCCACCATCACGGCTGCACTCCTGTAAATAAAGCCAAACAAAGGTATTTTGGCCATTTCGGCCTTACCCAATACCCTGAACTGCTGCCGGCGGATGGTTTTCAGCAATACCGGTATATCTATATAGGAAATGTGATTAAATACAAAGACATACTGTTTTGAACGGTCATGGGGCACTTCATATATGTTCCGGTGAAAAATGCCCGTCATGAGTAAAAAAAAGTCGGCCCAGAGATGACAAAGCTTATAAATAAAGTTCCCGCCCCTGATCCTGCCAAAAAATGAAGCCACAACTACTACGGGGAATATCAGCAGCAGGAAGCCGATAAAGATCAAAAAGTCATAGATCGTGAAAGGGATCTGTATAAGCCGGTATATATAGCGCATATTATTGAGGCGAATGTAACGAGAATATACTGTTTATAAAGCAGGTTTTGGCTGATTTTCAGGCCATACCGGGCAGGTTTTCCCCAATCCCGCCTTTTAAGTGTATATTTTTTCAAAAAACTGGCAAGGTTTTAAAGCTAAACCCTTACCTTTGCCGTCCTAAATTTGGGAATTTTATGTTAGCAATTGTAAAAATAGCAGGTCAGCAATTCAAAGTGAAAGCAGGCGACAGCTTATACGTACCTCATATCGAGGGCAAGGCCGGTGACTCAGTAGAGTTTGCCGAAGTATTGATGACTGATAGCAACGGGAACGTTGTATTGGGTTCGGATGTAAAAGCAGTGGTTAAAGCTGAGATCATCAGCGACCTGATCAAAGGCGATAAAGTGATCGCTTTTAAAATGAAAAGAAGGAAAGGTTTCCGTAAAAAGCACGGGCACCGTACGCAGTATACCCACATCAAAGTAACTGCGATCGCATAATTTGTTTATTGGTTTAATGGCTGATTTGTTTTCCGGTAAAACATCATCCATTTTTCACAAACCAATAAACTAATAAACCAATTAACGAATAAACAATTTAAGAAATGGCACACAAAAAAGGTGAAGGCTCGGTTAAGAACGGTCGTGATTCACACAGCAAAAGATTAGGTGTAAAAATTTACGGCGGGCAACCCGTGATCGCAGGAAATATAATTATCCGCCAGCGCGGGACAACTTACCACCCCGGAAAAAATGTAGGGGTTGGAAGGGATTTTACCATCTTTGCATTAACGGATGGCCTGGTTGAATTCAAAAAAACACGGGGCGACAGGACGGTTGTTTCAGTTGCTGCCGTTGAAGCCAGTGCATAATTTTTTAATATTTTTTTTGGTAGTTTAAAAAATATTTTTACTTTTAAGTATTATTTACTAACCAATTAAATTTTAAAAAAATGGCAACAAAGAAAAAAGCCGCTAAAAAAGCTGCTCCAAAAAAAGCCGCTGCTAAGAAAGCTGCTCCTAAAAAGAAAGCTGCTGCTAAGAAAGCTGCTCCTAAAAAGAAAGCTGCTCCTAAGAAGAAAGCTGCTAAGAAGAAGTAAGCTGCTTGGTAAAAGCAGGTTTCGCTTTTTTGAAAAGCAAAATATCATTAAAGTCTCCCGAAGTTCGGGAGACTTTTTCTTTTAAACCCTTTACCAAAGCGACTTTTAGGCGATTCCCAAAAGGCATTCCCGGGTGTAAACACAGGCCATAAATTTAGGGTTAACCAACAAAAACCATTGCCGACTCACAGACGACAGCATGTTTGCCAACAATCAGCAAAAAAGCGGCGGCCGCGGCTGATCCTGTTCGAAAGACATGGACGATCCCGGCGCTCCAAGCCGTCGCCGGCTACAAACAGCCCTTGTCGCGTCGCGACTCCTACTGGACATCTTTCCGGTGGCTGTGCTGGCCCAGCAGTCTTGTCGTCGGCAGCGACCCAACCTAGCCATGCTGTGCAACCAACTGTATGCAACCCGCTTGTTTGGCAATTAAAATATTTTGCGACCATAAAATAAAGCGATTTGGGCAAAATATGGGCAAAAAACGCCAGTTGGAGGATTTTATTTCGGCACCGCCTGCTCCGCC
>CAZBIK010000086.1:0-11514 GCA_964491955.1 uncultured Ferruginibacter sp. | reverse complement strand
CAAGTGCTTCATCTATCCAAACCCAACCAGTGGCAAGTTCCAGGTGAGGTACTATAGTGTAGCCAACAACGTGTTGCCGCGTACATTGACCATTTATGATGCGAAAGGCGACCGCGTGTTTACACAGTACTACACCATCGGAAGGCCATACGACAGGATGGATGTGGATATGCGTGCTTATGGAAAAGGCCTGTACTGGGTTGAGGTCGGTGACCTGAATGGTAACCGGATCACCATGTGCAGGGTTGTGATACAGTAATAAAGGATTATTTAATTATAAAGTCCCCCGGTTTTTTCCGGGGGACTTTTTTTTGCTCTGTTTCTATAGTTTTGCTTGTTTCGGAATTAAGGATGGCTTCAAGTGGGCGATAACACTAATTATAAGTTTCATAAGAATAGGGGGAGAATTGAAGGAGGCAATCAGAAGGCATAATTAATAATCTATGCCACCAGTTTTGCCACTACTTTTCAAAGGCCTAATAAAATAAAAAAGCTCCATAAATCAATGACTTATGAAGCTTAATTTGTTCTTTCGCTCCCCCTGCCCGACTTGAACGGGCGACCCTCTGATTAACAGTCAGATGCTCTAACCAACTGAGCTAAGGAGGAATGTATGTTTCCGTATTGATTTTCTACCGTCCCGATATCGTTCCTCATCGGGACCTTGAAAATCTGGCACTCATTCTTCGTGTCGATTTTCTACGGGTTGCAAAAATAGGGCTTTTTAGCTTTTACAAAAAATTAAAACCAATTAATAAAGGGTTTTTATTCAATACCGGGGACATAAAAAAAGCCCGGTAATTTAATACCCGGCTTTGATAAAGCGCTGTTTTCCAAAATGAATGCAGTTAAAAGATCGGCTATACTTTTTATACTGGCAAAGTTTTATACAAAACTCCTTCTGTTAAGCATGGTGCGGCTCCGGCGCTGGATGTTCCAAAGATCGGCAGTACTGAATGTCCTGGCCTGGTTAAAACCAACGGCTAAGGTTTCTTTAACTACTGTAATTAAGTTGGCAGTTTGTTCTTTACTGATCTGTGAGAACGGTGTTGTTTGCTTTTTCATGACTTTTTGTTTTTATAAGTTTTTAATGTTTTTTTCAGCTTTTGGTTGATTTGCTTACTTTGATAACACAAAGATAGAAACATTTTAGTACTATGCAAAACAAAGTACTAAGTATGTTTTAGTAATAGGCAGTGATTATTAGTCTTTTTACACGCTGTAACCCTTACTGGTATTGACTTTTTAAAAAATCAGGTAATAAAAAAGAAAAAATTTGGATTTTGAGGAACGGTAAATATAAGGGATGAGTGGCGATAGCTGAAGTTTAAATAATGTATTTATTATATAACTCCGTATTACCGCGAGTCCCTTACAGGAGATTCGCCTCGGAAATTGAGCCGAATTGGCCTAAAATTCATGATTATATTCTAAAAAGGAGCTCCGTGTTACGGCGAGTCCCTTGCAGGAGACTCACCTGGGAATAGGGGGTGATTTTATCAGCAGACTGTCAGCCTGAGCTTGTCGAAGGCGGGTTAATTGGAAAATAGCAGCTTCGATACCGGCTTCGACAGGCTCAGCCTGACAGCTTTTTTATGCTAAGGGTGGCCGTTTTTTAATATTTGGAAGTGAAAAAAGCGAGCTCCGTATTACGGCGAGTCCCTTACAGGAGACTCGCCTGAGAAATTGGACTCGCCTGAGCTTGTCGAAGGCGGGTTAATTGGAAAATAACTGCTTCGATACCGGGTTCGACAAGCTCACCCTGACAGCTTCTTTAAGTTTAGATATCTTCCAGAAAACACACTATTTGATCTCCAGGTCACTGATGGTCCGGTTGTGGAGCCGGCCAACCTTCATCCAGCGGATCATTTGCCCCAATACAAAGTTTAAAAACCTGCGGCTGTAACTTTTATATACCGCTTCACCGGAAAATATACGGGTAAGATGCCGTTGCATATGCGGGCCGATGAACCGACCTATCGCAGAGTTCATTTGTTCCTGCCCTACTTTAAATAGCGTAAAAAGGCTGCCACTATACCAGGTATCAACCAGCTTTTGCCAGATGGAGAGTTCATATAACTGGTATTCCTGGTATTTTTTAAAGGCTTTATATGTCCCAGCTTCAATGGCTTCTGCTGCAGCAAATGAACCTTTGATGGCTAAAAACAAACCGGATGAAAAAATGGGATCCAGGAATCCACCGGCATCACCGGTCAGTAACCAGTTTTTACCATACATCTTTTGTGAAATGAGCTGGTAATTATTGTACTGCATCACACCGGTTTCCCGTTTTGCATTCCGGGTAAATTTGACCAGGGTTTCATCAGCTTTTAAATAATTATCGTATTGCTCTTCCTTGGTGGATCCATATTCCTTTAAATGTGCAGGATCAATAACCACACCAACCGAGATAAGGCCAGGCAAAGGGATTCTCCATGTCCAGCCTTTGTTTAAACGGTGTAAATGAATATTAAAAGGTTCGATCTTTTCGGCACCGCTCAGGTGTGCAAACAGGGCTATATCTTTCCGGTAACCTTCTTTAGTAGGAATATCCAGTAAACGGGAAACCGTCCTGGAACGGCCGCTGGCATCTACGATCAGGTCGGGCTGCCCGTCGAAAAAGTTGTTGATGGACTGAATGGTTTCGTCGCTTAATTTTATTTCATCGGTATTGCCGGCCTTTTCAAGCTTTGCAGCCTGGTTGAAAAAAGTTACCCCTTCACGAACAGCCAGGTCAAAAATGGTTTTGTCAAATTTTGTGCGGGGTACATTGTATGCATAGGGCGGCAACCCGCCGCCGCCAAAACTAAAAGGCGATGTGGCTTCTTCATCTTTATTTACCCAAACCGATGCGCCGGGTTTATAGGTGCTGTAAGTACTAACTTCTTCCTCAACACCCAACTCCCTCAGAAACGGAATTATGGCCGGCACCAAAGATTCTCCCACAATGATCTCAGGCCTTTTCTCAAGGTAAAAAACGGCAACTTTAAATCCTTTTCGCTTTAATAATGTGGCTAATGAACAACCGGAGGGTCCTCCGCCGATGATGGCAACTGTTTTGATCGATCTATTCATAAATAAAAAAGCAAATGTATATAATTAATGTATACACATCTGCCTTAATTGGTCAAAAAAAAGTTACCCAAAAAAACTACCTGGATCTTACTCAGACAATTTTTTTGGGTAACTGATTTCTTTCGTAGTATATTGAATCGGTGGATTTATTTCTTAGCTGAACAATCCCCCTTTTTTAAGTTCACGGGTTCCCTGTCCTATTAAAAATCCGTTTTGATAGATCTGTACTGTATAATTACCCTGCTTAAAATCTGCACCCGGTACAAAGGCAAATTCTACATTCTTCTTTTTGGCCGTTTCCAGGTCAACAGATACTTTGGCAGTATAAGCCAGCGCACCTTCTTCTCTTGAATTAAAAGTTTCAGCACCGGTAGAAATTGCTTTTCCGTCAGGGCCCAGAACCAATACATATACATCGGTTGTGCCTGTCTGGATAATGCGGTTGTCCACATCAAAATTTACAACGATCTTATCAACCCTTTTGGCTACAGCAGAAACTTTTTCTTTACCTGAACTTTTAACATTGATCGGTGTGATCACAATGTTGCTGGCATGTAATGTGGAAGCAATATCAACTTTCTTTTCCAGGGATTGCTTTACTTCTGTAGTAGCAACCAGGTTCTGGTTCAATACTTCTTTTTCCTGCTTTAATACTACATTGTCGTTGGTCAGGACTTGATTTTCCTGCTTTAACTGTGCAATGTCCATTTCCATGGCACTGATCTTATCATTTAATGATGCGATCAGTGTTTTTGCCCTCTTTAATTCAGATACTGTGGCATTTTTATTATTTAAAATACTGCGTATCTCAGCCTTGGCCTTGGTGATTTCAGTATTCTTTTCTGCCAACTGGCTTTGTAAGCCATTATTAACAGATGACATGGAGTCAAGCCTGGCCAGGGAGGCGTCAAAGCTGGATTGGATATCCATTTTTTCAGCACTCTCTTTCGCAATAACCACTTCCTGCTGTTGCAGGGTTTGCTGCTTGCTGTTGTTTGAAATGATCGCATAGGCAGAAACGGCAAGTAAACCGGCAGCCAATGCACCAATGATCAGGTTTTTATAACTTTTACCCGCTTTTACTTCGGGGGTAGGAGTTGGAAAATTTGTTTCAGTCATGATATGAGATTTTTAAGTTGGAAATAATTTTGTTTCTTTTTGGGATTCGGAATGTGAAATTCCAAAACCATGCCATAATTGAATTTTGTTTAAAACTTACATAATTATTTTTTTTAACTATACCCCGGAAAGTATATGTTACTGCCTGAATATAAGCTGACTGTGAGGATCTGAAAAGGGTAACAGGGCACAGCTGATTTGCTTTGTTAAAAGAGTTATCTTCGGTACCATTAAACAGCATGAGAGATTTTGATACCATTATTATAGGCTCCGGGGCAGGTGGGCTTTCCGCAGCACTTTGCCTTGCCCGTGCCGGGAAAAAGGTTGCAGTTATAGAACAGCACTACGTTCCGGGAGGCTGGTGCCATAGTTTTTATATTGATGGCCACCGGTTCAGTCCGGGGGTTCATTATATCGGCGGCCTCGACAAAGGAGAATCTACCAGTACTTTATACGAAGGCCTGGGCATTGCCAATGACCTTGTTTTTTTCCGGATGAATAAAGATGCGTATGAACATTGCTGGATAGGAAATGACAGGATTGATATGCCGGCAGGCATCCAGCATTTAAAAGACGCCCTCACCAGGCTTTTTCCAAAAGAAGAAAAAGGGATCAAAAAATACCTGAAACTGGTTAAACAGGTCAGTACGGAAATATTCCTGATCCCTAAAATGAACGGCTTTTGGGATAATATAACCATTCCCTGGCGCACCAGGCACCTGGGTAAATTCGGTTTATTCAGTTTAAAAAGGGTAATTGGCTGGCATATTAAAGACCCACTGCTGAAAAAGGTACTCAATATTCAATGCGGCGATCATGGCCTCCCTCCATCCAAAGCAAGTTTTCCGTTGCATTGTGCCTTAATGGACCATTACTTTAACGGCGGCTTTTATCCCATGGGCGGCGGAGCAGCTATTGTTAAAGCAATGACCAATGCCATAAAAAAACAGGGCGGAGAGATCAAAACCGGCCAGGCCGTGAAAAGGATCCTGGTAGAAGCAGAAAACGGGTCAGCCGGCGGGTCCCGTGGAAAAGCTACAGGTATTGAAATGCAGGACGGGGAGATCATGACGGCAAAGCACATCATATCCAATGCCGACCCCGCTACAACCTATACATTGGTTGGCCACGAAAACCTCAGTAGCAAACTGGTAAAAAAGCTGGCAGCTACACGTTATTCAGTCACATCGCTCATGTTCTTCATTTCCGTTGAAATGGATGTACGGGAAGCCGGGCTTGATTCCGGTAATATCTGGTATATGCCCGATAAGGATATGGATGAGATCTATGCCGACCTGACCAGGGTAGATATCCTTGAAAAAGATGAATTTGAATCCCTGTTCATCAGTTGCTCGTCTTTAAAAGATCCTTTAAGCTTTAACGGTAAACAACACACCCTTGAAGTTGTCACCTTTATTGACTATGACTCATTTAAATCAATAAAGGCTGAAGGGCATGAACAGAATGAAGAGTACAGGAACATGAAAGCGCGGCTCTCTCAAAAATTATTAAATACGTTTAAAAGGATATTGCCCGCTGTTCATAAACATATTGTTCACCTGGAGATGGGTACCCCCATTACCAATGAACATTACATCAAATCAACCAGGGGCAGTGTGTACGGGACGGAAAAAGGATTCTGGCAAACCGGCCCGTTTTCCTACTCGGCAAAAACCGAAATTGAAAACCTGTTTCTCTGTGGCAGCAGCATTATGAGCCACGGCGTCGCGGGCGCCAGCTATTCAGGTGTAAAGACCGCAGCAGAAATACTGGGATGCACCGAAGAAGACCTGCTGAAAAAAGATGAAGGGCAGGACCTGCGCATTTATGATGCCGAAGACAGCAGCCAGTGGCCCGATTGGGTACACCAGCGCATGGCAGATAAAAAAAAGCGGTCTGAAAGTAAAATGAGTAACGTGGAATAAGATAATAATTTGGTTTGAATAAGTGTCAGGTTGTTCCGATGGCTATCGGGATGTAGAAACCGGTAATTTTTGATATAACCCGCCTTCGACAAGCTCAGGCTGACAGTATTTTTAGAGAATGTAAATTTTCAAAAAGATGTATTACTTGTAATAAACACAACTGCACTTATTCCCTTTAATGTTATAATTTTATCTTTTTTCCGATCAATTATTTCATCAATTGCTAACTGATAACAATGGCCGGTTCAGATTCCCCGAGGGAGAAAGTAGATGTGTTGAAAGCCTGTGTTATTATTCCTACCTATAACAACGCAGCTACACTGGCAGGTGTGATCGAAGATGTGGCACATTACAGTGAACACATAATTGTAGTGAATGACGGTTCATCCGACAATACGGTGGATATTGTACAAAATTATCCCGCGGTTCAGTTTATCAGCTATCCAAAAAATATGGGTAAGGGCTGGGCGCTCCGGAAAGCATTTGCATACGCTGCAGCAAAAGATTACCTGTATGCCATTACCATCGATTCCGATGGTCAGCATTTTGCAAAAGACCTTCCTGCATTTTTCAGCAAACTTGAATCACATCCCAATGCCATTATCATTGGTGCCAGGAATATGGGACAATCCTCTGTTCCGGGCGGCAGCAGTTTCGGTAACAAATTTTCCAACTTTTGGTTTAAGGTTGAAACAGGGATCACCAGCCCCGATACACAATCAGGTTACCGGCTTTACCCGCTGGAACCATTGAAGAACATGCGTTTCATAACGCGTAAATATGAATTTGAGATCGAAGTGCTTGTCCGGGCCGCATGGAATGACGTGCCGGTTGTTTCAGTGCCGGTTTCGGTTTATTATGCCCCGGCTGCAGAAAGGGTTTCGCATTTCAGGCCCTTTAAGGATTTTTTCCGCATCAGCGTTTTAAATACCATATTGGTGCTGATCAGTTTTTTATATATCAAACCAAGGGATTTTGTACGGATACTTTTTGATAAACAAAAGTTCAAAAAACTGATCAATGACCATTTGTATCATCCCCACCATTCAGCACAGTTAAAAGCGGCTTCCGTTGCTTTTGGTATTTTTATGGGCATCGTTCCCATCTGGGGTTTTCAGCTGGTTACCGCTATTTTCGGGGCCATTTTATTAAAGCTGAATAAACCCATTGTGATCGTCGCGGCAAATATCAGTATTCCGCCTATGATCCCGCTGATCATTTATGGAAGTTATAAAATGGGCGCTTTCTGGATGGGGGCCAACGCCATGGCAATTGATTTCAGCAGCGACATCACACTGGACTCCATTAAAAAGAACCTCTTACAATATATATACGGCAGCATCACACTGGCCGTTGTTGCCGGCATTGCATTTGGCATACTCACTTTTATTTTTTTAAAACTGATCGATAAAAAAAGGGCGGTAACTGCCGGGGCTGATTAATACATGAAAAAGATCTTACTGCACATTTATCATTTTTATCAAAAGCGGCAGCCTGCATTGTATTTTTCATTTGCCATCCTGTTGTTATCCGCCGGCTGGTTTGCCGCGCAGGTAAAATTTGAAGAAGATATTGCCAGCATCCTGCCAAAGGATAAAAAGATCGAAAAACTGAATGCCGTTTTTCAAAATTCCAGGTTCATGGATAAGCTGGTGGTAACCGTTGCTTTAAAGGATACTGCCGCTGATGCACAACCCGATAGCCTTGTGGCCTATGCGGAAACACTGGCTGCCAACCTGCAGCAAAAACTGGCACCCTTCATCAGCAAAATAAATTATAAGGTTGATGAAGACCTGGGGCTGGAATTATTTGAAACCATCAGCAGCCACCTGCCCGTGTACCTCAGCGATAAAGACTATATCGCCATTGATTCATTGACCGCACCCGGAAATGTAAAAGCTTCAATGGAACAGAATTTCCGGACGCTTACCTCGCCGGCAGGTTTTGCTTTAAAAACAATGATCAGCAAAGACCCGGTGGGGATCAGTATGCTGGCTTTAAAAAAACTGCAGCAATTACAGTACGATGAAAATTTTGAACGCTATGATAATTATATCCTGACAAAGGACAGGAAAAACCTGATGCTTTTTATTACACCGGCTTATCCTCCAAACAATACCGGTAAGAACGCATTGTTGTTAAAAGGACTGGACAGCCTGATCGATGATAACAACAGCCGGGTAACCGCCACTTATTTTGGCGCTACGGCCGTTTCGGTTGGCAATGCATTGCAATTGCGTAAAGACTCTTTACTTACCCAGGGGATCACCATCCTGTTCATCATTGTTTTCCTGGGTTTGTATTTCCGTAAAAAAAGGGCTCCGTTCATCATCCTGGTTCCCGTTATTTTCGGCGCTCTTTTTTCCCTGGCAGCCATTTATTTTATACAGGGCAGCATTTCAGTGATCGCACTGGGTACCGGATCGGTGGTACTGGGCATTGCCGTAAATTATTCGCTGCACGTTTTTAATCATTACAGGCATACCCGCAATATTGAAGAGCTGATCCGTGACCTGGCCATACCCATGACCGTTGGCAGCTTTACCACCATCGGCGGTTTCCTGTGCCTGCAGTTTGTGGAATCGGAAATGCTGAAGGACCTGGGGCTTTTTGCTGCATTCAGCTTGATCGGTGCTTCCTTTTGTTCATTGATCTTCCTGCCCCATTTTATAGCCGGTAAAAAGGAACAGGCAACGCATGTTGCAGACAGGTTTTCATGGATCGATAAAATAGCCTCTTTAAAGCCGGAGTATAATAAATACCTGGTGCTGATCATTTTTGGATTAACCATACTCTTTGCTTTTTGGGCAGGAAAAGCCGGCTTTGAATCTGACCTGCAGAACATGAATTTCATGAGCAGCAAATTAAAGGCCTCCGAAAAAAAACTCAACCACATCAACCAGTATGCATTACAATCCGTTTACCTGGTCACCGAAGGAGAAACGCTGGATGATGCCCTTGTGAACAATGAAAAATTAGCTGCACAGGTTGAAAAACTGCAGGATAGGAATATCGTAAAAAAATACTCAGGCGTTTCTTCGGTCATCATTTCAGATTCCCTGCAAAAGCGAAGGATTGACAGGTGGAATGCCTACTGGACTGCTGAAAAGAAAAGCGCATTAATGGCTTTGCTGATCAAAGAAGGAACAGCATTAAAATTCAATGCGGCTGCATTTGACCAGTTTAACCAACTGCTTAACAAAGAATATGTTCCTGTTGGCCGGGATGCCATGGCTGATGTGCGTAAAAATTTCCTGGACGATTATATCTCCGAGAAACCGGGCAGGTCAACCGTTGTTACCCTGGTAAAAACCATTCCGGAAAACAGGCAACAGGTTTATAAAGCTTTTGAAAACGAAACCCATGTAACCGTTCTGGATAAACAATACCTCACTACCCGGATGGTGGAGATCATCAACTCGGATTTTACCAGGATCGCCATGATGACCTCGTTTTTGGTTTTTATGGTGTTGCTGATCGTGTACGGAAGACTGGAGCTGGCGCTGGTTTCCTTTATTCCCATGTTTATTACCTGGATCTGGATACTGGGTATCATGGGAATGGCGGGCATCCAGTTCAACATCATCAACATCATCATCTCGGCACTGATCTTTGGTTTGGGAGACGATTACAGCCTATTCATTATGGATGGCCTGCTGCAGGAATACAAGACCGGGAAGAAGAACCTTTCTTCCTTTAAGTCTTCCATCATCTTATCGGCTGTTACCACCATGGCCGGGCTTGGTGTGTTGATCTTTGCCGAACACCCCGCATTGAGATCGATCGCATTGATATCCATCATCGGTATTCTTTGCGTGGTCATCATGTCGCAGGTATTGATCCCGTTCTTATTTTCCATCCTTATCAGGAACAGGGTCAGGCGTAACCGTTTTCCCTGGACGATCTGGGGCTTCATTAAATCATCCTTTGCTTTTTCCTATTTTATCGGCTGGAGCATTGCCTTTACCCATATAGCCTGGATCTTTGCCCTGTTCAACATAAAGGAAAGGGGCAAGCTGGTTTATCATACCATCATTTCCAAAGTATGCCGGCGGCTGGTGTATATCATGATCAATGTAAAAAAGAAGATCATCAACCCGCAGCATGAAAAATTTGAAACACCGGCCATCATCATCGCCAATCACCAGTCATCACTGGATATTTTACCGCTGATCATGCTGCACCCAAAACTGCTGATGATCACCAATAACCGCATCTGGAACTCACCGCTTTTTGGCAAGGTCATCCGTATGGCCGATTATTTTCCCGCAGAGCAGATCGAAACTGATCTCAGCCAGCTGGAAGACCGTGTACGGAACGGCTATTCGGTCATTATTTTCCCGGAAGGCACCCGTTCTGAAGATGGCGTGATCAACCGTTTTCACAAAGGGGCTTTTTATATTGCCGAAAAACTGCAACTGGATATCCTGCCCATCATGATACACGGTACCGACTACACGCTTACCAAGCAGGACCAGCTTTTAAAAGACGGCCAGCTCACCGTTAAGATACTCCCAAGAATAAAACCAGGCGACCTGGCTTATGGAAACGGCTATGCCGAAAGGGCCAAACAGGTTGGCCGCTATTTCAGGCAGGAATTTGACGGGCTTAAAAAAGAAATTGAACAGCCGGCCTATTTCCGTGAAAAATTGATTTATAATTATATCTATAAAGGCCCCGTACTGGAATGGTACATGCGGATCAAGACCAGGCTGGAAAAAAATTACGAACCTTTTCATGCCCTGGTTCCGCTGCAGGGAAGGATCCTGGATATTGGCTGCGGTTATGGATTTATGCCTTATATGTTATCTTTTACATCAGCACAAAGGCAGATCACCGCAATAGATTATGATGAAGAAAAAATAGATACCGCCAATCATTGCTTCAGCAAAACCAATAACATTAATTTTGTACACAGTGATGTGCTGGGTTTTGCATTTGAAAGATATGATGCCATCATCCTGGCTGATATGCTGCACTACCTTCCGGATGCTGATCAAAAACAGGTCATAGAAAAATGCATCAGCAACCTGAACCCGGGCGGAAGGATCATCATCCGGGATGGAGACCGGGATAAGGAAGCATTGCATGCAAAAACAAAACTCACGGAATTATTCAGTACCAGGATACTGAATTTCAATAAGACCAAAGAAACCGGGTTGAGTTTTTTATCGGGCAATATGATCAGGAGCATGGCAGCTGCACATAAAATGAGTTGCGATGAAATACCCGATTCAAAACGAACATCGAACACGATATTTATTTTAAAGAAATAAACGAAATAAAGGAAATGTCAGCCTGAGCCTGTCGAAGGCGGATTCACTCGAGTAAGCCGGGTTCGACTCGCCTCTGCGTAGCCGCTACGGCAGAGCAAGGCAAGCTCACCCTGACACTC
>CAZBIK010000085.1:0-11617 GCA_964491955.1 uncultured Ferruginibacter sp. | reverse complement strand
TTTTTGCTGAAAGAAACCTGTGAAATGGTAACCGGCGACCGGTATAAAAATTCACTGTTCGTAAAAATATTTTCCAGGTGGGGGTTTTTATATAGTATATTTTTTTCCATGTCTTCAATGGAATTGATGTTCGCTTTCAGGTTCCCGGCATTGGTCAGGTAACAAAGGCAGTATTTATCGTCTTCAATTTTTGAAATGCCGCAGTACCCGTTCTTAAAATTATGCAGGGCAATGGTATCGGCCGGGAAACCGGTCCTGATATGGTATTTTACACCGATGTAGTTGTTGAGCTTGTTTGGCTTCTGGCTGGTGAATGGCCGGTTCCATTTAACATCGAGGTTGCTGCGTTTGCCAAAGCTGCCACAGCAAATGCGGCTTGAAAATTTACCGGCAGCAGTATCAACGAGGAATTCGTCGTGCAAAAAAACAACACCGGTCACTTTGCAGTTTTCAAACAGGGTTACCTGGTTGTTGAGGGCAATGTCTTTTAAGGCATTATCCAGTGTATACCGGCTGATGCCAAAACCTCCCAATGGTAATGCCTGTTTCAGTTGATTCCCGTTTGGGGCTGTAACGATCAGATTTTTAATGACCGGTAACTGCATTTTGGATATGGGTAAACCAAGGCTTTCCATAAAATCAAGGCTTTCCAGGCTGATGTATTCTCCACAAACTTTATGAAAAGGGTACTGCTCTTTTTCAAAAAGGGCCACTGCGTAACCGTGTTTTGCCAATTGTATGGCAACCGACAGGCCAGCGAGGCCGCCGCCAATGATACAGGCATCGTATGTTCTTTTTTCAGTCATTGCTGCAGATGATCAAATGCCGGAATGCCCATTTCCAATGTATGGTAAAATATTTGATCCCGGCACGATGAAAGATCTTTTTCCATTCTTCTTTTTTAAAACCCCTTGCTACAGAAAGCGGGGCATCATTTTTAACAAGATAGGATCCCGAAAATAATGCGGTTATCCATTTGATGCTGTAGTAGGCCAGGGGGTGCCGGTGCAGGTCGTTGATAAAAAATCCACGGGAAGCATTTTCTTTCATCCAAAGCAGCATCTGTATGATCTCTTCTTCTGTAAAGTGATGGCAAAACAGGGAGGCGAAAATAATATCCGGTTTCATCCCGTGCAGGCCGGCCTGTTTATAATCAGCGGTGATCCAGTGAGCCTGTAATTGGGGATACTGTTTTTCAGCAAAAGCAATACACTCAGGTTTGATGTCAATGCCTATGAAATTTGCCGGCCTGTTTATTTTGTTGAAATGATCCTGTATGGCTTTTAAATTATCGCCGCCACCACAGCCTATTTCGCATACAGTTACTGTTTTGCCGAGCTGGTTTTGGGAAACCAAAGCCTTTATTCCTGCAATGGTAATTTTATGACCGCCCAGGAAACTGTTGATGGTATTCAATTCCTTCATGTTTTGCCGGATATCAGCAAATGGGATATCATCGCGGTCAAGCAGTTCTTTTTTATATGACCTGTTCGTTAGATCAATCATATGAAGCAATAAAGGTTTCCATGGTTAATCCCGGGCCAAAAGCCGCAGCAAATATTTTAGCAGGACCGGTTTGTTGGTTTTCCTGCAGTTCTTCGAATATCCTTTGCAACACAAATAAGATGGTAGGCGAACTCATGTTGCCAAAATCATTCAGTACCCGGTATGAATGTTGTAAGCTTTCGGCTGGCAGCGAAATACTTTTTTCGATGGCTTCCAGTATCTTTTTGCCACCGGGATGAATGCACCAATGCGTAATTTCTTCTTTGTTTACAGAAGCATGCAGCAGCGCTTTTGATACCAGGCCGTTAAAATCTTCCTTTACCAGGTCAGGCACATAACCGGAAAGCGTCATTAAAAACCCGCTGGCGGAAAGTTTCCACGACATATCCGTTTTTCCCTTAAAAGCCACATCAGAAAAAAAACTGCTGATGCAGATGCCTTTTGATGTTGAAGCCGGGGACTGCACCAGTACAGCAGCGCAGCCATCGCCGAATAAAAGGGTGGATGTAATATTATCAATCGAGATCTCTTTTTGAAAATGCAGGGTGCAAAATTCGGTACATACAATGACTACATTGGCTTTTTCATCCGTTCTGCAGATCACATCAGCCAGTTTGAGTGCATGAATGGCTGCATAACATCCCATGAAATTCACCGAAGTGCGGAAAATATTCCGCGGAAGATCCAGTTGCTCCATGATCTCCAGGTCGAGCCCCGGGGCACTCATGCCCGTACAGCTTACCGTTATTAAGTGGGAAATTTCATGATGTTTTATTTTGCCGCTGATACATTGTTCAATGGCAGCAACAGAAATACCGGCTGCATGGGAAGCATACCAGTCCATCCTTTTTTCCAGGCCGGGGAAGGGTTCCAGGTTTTCCTGCTTCCCGTAAAACTGCCTGTCGGCAGGAGCGGCGCTGTAGTCGGGCATTACAGAATACCTGGTTTCAATACCGCTGTGCCGGTACAGGTAATGAAACTTACGGCTTTCGGTTTCATCCCGGCTGTAGATCTTATCTGCAAACAGGCAAATGTCTTTTTGAAGGTGTTTATGAGCCGGTACGGCTGTTGCTATGGAAATGATCTTGCTCAATATTTCTGAAGAATTAATAAGGTGATAAACGCACAATTGCTGCAAAAGGATGCCAGCCCGTTCATGCGCATGGTATTTTTAAAATTTGCAGCTGCTGTATTGGCCATTACTTTTTTAAACCACCATGCAAAATAAACAAGTACAGGGATAAAAAAGATCTGCATGTACCCGAAATAGTTTAGCTGGCCTTTTTGGTAAAGGAAAATGCCAAGGCAGGCCATGGCAAGGAAATAAACAACTGCAGTAAAAAGGAATGTTCCTTTGTAACCAAGCAGGCAACTTATGGAAATTACCCCATCAGCGCGGTCCTGTTTATGCTGGTAAACTTGGGTAAGCGGGTAAAACCCGCCAATTAATAAACCGGCGGTCAACATACCGGGGAACGGCACATCCAGCGTTTTATCAGCACTGCATCCATGCATAATTAAAAAAAAAGTTAAGCATCCCTGGAAGATCACCACGGTTAAATACCCGGTGACCGGGTATTTTTTTAAACGTATACCCCGGTAACTGTATGCCCGGGATGCCAGGATATAGGCCACAATGCCCAACAGAAAATACCAACCCAGGAAATAACTTAAAACAACAGACAGGCAATCCATGAAAATGGTTGCGTAAAACAATTGTTTAGTGGGCTGTTTTGGATTTTTAATACCACCTATGCTGTCTGTATCCCTGTCCATATAACTGTTGTACCCGTTGCTGGATGGATAAACGACCAGGTGAAGCAGGCAAAATATAAACACGGCATGCGGCACATGAATATTTGAAACCTGGCTTACTGCGAACCAGTAAACGGGCATCAGGAAAAAAGAAAACGGGAAACGTAAGAGTTGTATGGTGGATTTCCTGATCAGAAAAAATGATTTGATTAAAAATACAATCTAATTCTTTATTGTGTAAACCCGGGTAAAAGTATTTGCGTACATCAATAAAAGTAAAGTTAAGGATATCATAAAATGATCAACTGTCATACAGCCGACATCCTTTTAATTTTCACCCGGGTAGTTTTACCATAAAATGAATAGTATGAAAACAGTTTATTGTTTAATGGGCTTTGGTGGTTTTTTGCTGATGGGTATTTTGGTTTCCTGCAAAAAGGATACAATTCCGGCATACGGCAATGAGATCATCGTGCCACCGGAAGATACCCAGAAAATAGTTTTATACACCGGTGTGCTGATTGGCGGTGAAATGGGCGACAGGGCCAGGGGCGATGTGAGCATAGAAAAAGCAGGGTCAAAGTATTACCTGGTCTTTAAAAACTTCAGCTCCTATAACGGGCCCGACCTGCATGTGTATTTTTCAAAAACGATCGGCAATAATGCGATGCCGCCTGTTGATTATATTGACCTTGGTTTCCTGAAATACTTAAACGGAAATTTCAATTATGAATTACTGAATGAACCTGATGTAGCCAATTATAAATATGTACTTATCTGGTGTGCCCAATACCGCATACAGTTTGGATACACGGCATTAAACTAAAAATAAAAAGCTCCATAAAATGAAACAAACCATCAATTGTATTGTTGTGATGCTGTTATGCACGGTAACAGCAAATGCCCAGCCGGCCAAAAACAGGGCAGTAAGTAATTTTGCAGACCTGACCATCGGTATCGGGTCATCACAGGTAACGGGGTCACTGGGTTATGTATATAACTGGAAAATTGGAAAACGGAAAAAATGGGAAATAGGCCTGGGCGCCAGGTACACCGGTTATTTCGGCAGCAACCTGTATTTCAGGACGGCGCCGGCAAAACTGACCAGTGGCAAGACCGACCCGACCGTTCTTTTTTCAAAAGACATTGATGAAAATATTGATTCAGTATTGTTTCCAAAATCACAGATCAATGCTTTGAATATATCTTTGAATTTCGGGTACCGGTTCAGCAAAAGGTTTTCAGCCGGGCTAACGATCGATGCCGTGGGTTTTAGTTTTGGTAAAAAACAAAGTGGTACCTATTACGGTAACAATTTTGCTACAGGCGTTCCTGTTACCGCCAGGCCAACAGGGTTTAATCTTTTGTTAATTAGTGATAATGACAGGGGTTCTTTAAACAGCGAACTGTTTGCCCGGTACAGGTGGAACGATTATTGGGGAGTGAAGCTTGGCCTTCAGTTCTTTTTTGCTGAATATACAACTGATAAGAAAGTGCAGACAACCCCCGGTGGTGATATGAACGACCGGTTCAGGAAAAAAATGGCAGGGGCCGGTATCGGGGTAACCTATAATTTTAAATAATGATCGGTCAATTTTAAGTACATTCATTCCATGAAAAAAACAGTCTTTTTAATTGTAGCATTTTTTACGGGGCCATTAATGGCTATGTCGCAAAGCAGTTATACACCCGTTGATAACGAAAGCAAAGTACTTTTTGTAATTAAAAATTTCGGGATAAAAACACGTGGGGATCTCAAAGGTTTAAAAGGGAATATAAAATTCCACCCGGGCAACCCGGCTGCGGCTGTTTTTGATGTAACGGTAGATGCTGCTACCATTGATACAGATAATGAATCGCGTGACGGGCATTTGCGACAGGCCGAATATTTTGATGTGGCCACATTTAAAACCATTCAGTTTAAAAGCACTAAAGTTACCCTTTCGAGTGTACCCGGTAGGTATTACATGTATGCAGACATCACCATTAAAGGTGTTACAAAGCCTGTTGAATTTGGTTTTGGCGCAGTACCAAAGAACGGGGGTTATGCTTTTGACGGAGAATTCAAGATCAACCGGCGTGATTTTGGAGTAGGCGGCAGCAGTGTCTCCCTGTCGGATAACCTTACCGTTACCTTATCTGTATTTGCCAGGTAAGCTGTTTTTATAATAGCAGCTTTTCAATTTGCCGCATATAAACCATGCTCACTATCTTTGCCCGATGCCGAATTTCCTGCGAATTTTCTTTTGGGGTTTAATGATCAGTTTCCTGGGCTCACTGCCGTTGGGTACCCTCAATGTGGCTGCCATGCAGATCGGTATCCAGGAAAGCATACTGCATGCCATTTATTTTTCCCTTGGTTCCTTACTGGTTGAAATGATCTATGTGCGTATATCCCTAATGGGTGTTGACTGGATCCGCAAGCAGCGGAAACTGATGAGGGCCATGGAATGGTTCACACTTATCATTATCCTGGCACTGGCAGCCGGTAGTTTTATCGCTGCTGCCACAAAAGGCAGTGATGCAAAAAATGTTCTCCTGGAAAATAACATGCACCGTTTTTTGCTGGGTATGTTCATGAGTGCCATCAACCCTGTGCAGATACCATTCTGGTTTGGCTGGAGTACTGTACTTTTTGCAAAAAAAATTCTGAAACCTGTAAACAGTCAATATAATATCTACATTATCGGAATAGGATTGGGCACCCTGATCGGGAACAGTGTTTTTATTTTTGGCGGAAAATGGCTGGTACAGCGGATCTCAAACAGCCAGCAATACATCAATTGGGTGATCGGCGGCATTTTTGCCATCACGGCCATTATACAGGCTGTTAAAATGATACTGCATAAGGATGCGGTGCATAAGTTTACGCATGCTGAAGAGGAAAATGTTTCCTAATCTACAACGAACAAGGTACACCCATTTACAGACCTGCTGCGGTGTGCTTCACTGTTGTCTCCCACATGGTAGGTCATGCCCTGCGATAAAGTAAATTGCCTGCCATCCTCCAGTTCTGTCACCATTTCTCCGCTGATGCAGTAAATGATATGCCCTTTATGGCACCAATGATCGGCAAAATAATTGGCTGAATATTCTGCCATGCGGATCCGGATATCACCCATTTGGAATGTTTTCCGGGTAGCTGTGCCGGTAATGCCCGGTTGGACCACAGCATCAATGGCCGACCAGTCGAGCGTTTGAAAAGGGAAAGCTTTTATTTCCATGATTACTGTATTGACTGATCAAATTTGCCATTTTATCCCCGGCAGAAAAAATATTAATTGACTAAATTAATTAGTAATTTCGGTTTCCATGCAATATGCGATAGTAGATATAGAAACAACCGGGGGGCATGCTTCTTCCCATGGCATCACAGAGATATCTGTGTTTGTACACGACGGGAAAAGGGTGGTCAAACATTTTGAGACCCTCATCAACCCGCAACAGCTGATCCCGAAATTCATCACTTCCCTTACAGGTATAGACAATGCCATGGTTGCTGAAGCACCAACATTTGATGAAATAGCCGATACCTTATTTGGGATCCTGGAAAACAATATTTTTATTGCCCACAATGTAAATTTTGATTATTCTTTCTTAAAGCACCAATTCAAACAAAGTGGTTACGACCTCACTGCAAAAAAATTATGTACGGTGCGGCTGGGCAGAAAAGTATTCCCGGGACTGCCATCATACAGTTTGGGCAACCTGTGCCGGTCTTTAAAGATCAATATTGAAAACAGGCATAGGGCAGGAGGTGATGCCAAAGCCACGGTCAAGCTTTTTGAATATATGCTGGCCAATGGTGCCCAGGCACATATCGACCAGATGCTGAAACGGTCATCAGCCGAGCAATGGCTGCCAATGAACCTGGATAAGCGGATGATCGATCAGCTCCCGTCCAATCCCGGCGTGTATTATTTTCACAACAGCAAAGAAAAAATCATTTATGTAGGCAAGGCCATCAACATAAAAAAAAGGGTAAGCAGCCATTTTACCAATCATGATCCTGACCGCAAAAGACAGGAATTCATCCGAAATATATGTAAGATCACGTATAAACAATGTGCCACTGAACTGGAAGCCATTGTGCTGGAAAGTACCGAGATCAAAAGATTGTGGCCACGGTATAATAAAAGCCAGAAGCAACCCATGACCAGGTATGCCCTGTATTCTTTTGAAGACAACCGGGGTTATATACGCCTGGCGATTGACCGGAAGAAAAAAAATATTCCGCATGTGTACAATTTTAACCTGCTGCATGAAGGGCAGGTTTTATTAAAAAAGATGATCGATGAGTTTGGGCTGGATGCAAGGCTTTGTTTTATAGACAGAACTTCTTTTACTGAACAGGAGCTTGAAGCGCTGGAACCGCCTGTTGTGTACAATACAAAAATTAAAAAGGCCCTGGATGCTTTGGATAAGAACCTGCCCACTTTTGTGCTGGTGGATGACGGGATCACCGGCAGGGAAAAACTTTGCCTGTTGGTTGAACGGGGCAGTTTCTGGGGCATGGGTTACATTCCCAAAACATTTTCCATTGACAGTGCTGCTGCTTTGAAAAATTTCCTGGATCCCTATGCAGATAATGATTATATCCGCAATAATATTTATGCTTTTGCCGAAGCAAACCCGCAAAAAAGGATTTTGCTGATGTGATGGTTAACCGTTTTTTATTCAGGGCACCTATATTAAAACAACGTATCAAAACAGCTGTTGTATCTTTGCTCCTCAATCGATCCGGATTTGCAAAACGCGTTGTACAATTTAAAAATTCAGAAGCGGATAGCAGCATTATCCATTTTGCTGCTGATCACTAAAACATTTGCCTGGTATTTAACTGGATCTGTTGCCATATTAACTGATGCATTTGAAAGCATTGTGAATGTGATCGCAGGCCTGATCGGTGTGTATAGTTTGTATGTGTCTGCCAAACCCAAAGACCGGGACCATCCTTACGGTCATGGTAAAGCTGAATTTATTTCCGCTGCTATTGAGGGATCTTTGATCACCATTGCCGGTTTTATTATCATTTATGAAGCCTTCAATAACCTCATTCATCCACACAGCATAAAAAAACTGGACTATGGAATTATCCTTGTAGCTGTTACCGGTTTGATCAATTATATAGCCGGGGCTGTTTGTATCCGGACCGGTAACAGGAATAATTCACTGGCGCTGATTTCAAGCGGTAAACATCTGCAGACAGATACCTGGAGTACCCTCGGTATCGTTGCGGGGCTGATCCTGATCCTGTTAACTGACCTGGTATGGATCGACAGTGCAGTAGCGATCCTGTTCTCGCTCTTTATCATTTATACAGGGTATAAGATCTTACGCAGTTCTGTGGCCGGCATCATGGATGAAGCGGATACCAAGCTGCTCAATAAAATGGTGCTGATGCTGAATGATAACCGGCGTGAAGACTGGATAGACCTGCACAACCTGCGCATTATCAAATACGGCAGTATGATCCACATGGACTGCCACCTTACCGTACCCTGGTATTTAAATGTACATGAAGCACACCGGGAAGTGGATGCCCTTTCAAACCTGGTAAAAAATGAATATGGCGAATCGGTGGAACTGTTTGTTCATTCTGATGGTTGCCTCGATTTTTCCTGCAGGATCTGTTCCAAAAACGCCTGCGCGGTACGGAAACATGATTTTGAAAAAAAGGTAGAATGGACCATGGAAAATATTTCAAGCAACCGGAAACATCATTTATAGATCTTCGTTATTTCATCCCCTGGCTGGTGATCTATTCTGCGCATGTTGCTAGCCCTTGCAGAATACAGTCTTTACAATCAATTCTTCCGTTGTAAAAAGTCTAAGGTGGTAAATGCCCGCCGATAAAACAGGAATGGCTTTTGTTATTGGGTTATTTCCTGTTTGTAATGGAATAGTTGCATTGAAAACAGTTCTTCCACCTGCATCAATAATGGAAAGCAGGGCTGTTTGTTTTTTTGAACTGTTCACATTGATCGTTGCTGTGTTGGAACCGGAATGCAGATCAAGATAAACGATCTGCAGGGTTTGATCTTTTAGTGCAGCAAGGGAAATGATCCTGCTGTATTCCTTTTTCCCATCTTTATCAACCATTGCCAGGCGATAGTAATTCACTCCTTTTAAAGGGGCCGCATCGGTAAAATAATATACAAGTTCTGCGTTTGAAAACCCGCCGGCATTTACCCGGCCGATCGTTTCAAAATACTGCCCGTTACCTCTTCTTTCAATATTAAAATGGCTGCTGTTATTTTCTGTGACCGTTGTCCACTGCAACCAGTTTTTTCCCTGGTTTCCCCTGCCGGTAAAAACAGATAATTTAACAGGAAGCGGTCCGCCGGAACCTGTTTCCGCATAGCCAATATCCGGGCTGTAACCGTTATAGGGCAGTCCTACATTTACGCCTACATCGATCAAAGGCGATATCGGCTGCAAATGATAAAAATTGGCACCTGAATCAAACAGGGGGTTAAAATGAATGTTTTGATATTCTGTATAAAAATCGGGCAGGCCGGCCGGCCAAAAAGGCAGGTTTGCGTTGCCGTTATTAATCGTATTATTGGCCAAAAGGGCTACCTGGCTCATATTGGTTGCCGTATCGCCACCAGCCAGCCAGGCGCCCGGGAAACCCATAACAATATTATTCGCAACTGTTACATTGGTTGCATAACCATGGTCCAGCGGTCCGAAGTCAATACCCCACCATGGTTCCCTTACCCCGGCAGCTACAATGGTGTTGTTATAAATGCGGAGGTTATTTATGATGGCATTGTTTGTGCCTTCACTGATGATCACAATGCCGCCGGATGCCCCGATGCCTACACCTGCAGCAATATTGGAGAACAGGTTCTTCTGGATCGTGCAATTGGATATAACGGAAGAGTCCCTGGTATTGAACTGAACACCGCAGGAAATATTGTTCAGAATATTGTGTTCCACGATGGCGGTTTCCGTTCCAAATTCAAAAATGATCCCGCTTTCATATTTAATATTCAACGTATCGCGGCTCATGATGTTATGATGGATCCAGGCACTGTATGCCGAACTGCCTTTCCTGTTGAAATTGAGATCGATGCTTCCCTGTATGGTATTTCCTGAAATTTCAAGCCCTTCAATATTGAAAAGTTCAATGGCAAAATCCCATCCGTTCTGCCCCGGAAAATCACCGCCGTATGGAATCTTGGTCAGGATATTGTCATAGATCCTGCAGTTTTTTAAATGGCCATGATTCACATATTTGATGGGCCACCCGTTGTATCCTTCGGGCCGCTGGTTCTGCGTGATCGTGTTGTTGTAGATCAGCATGCCCACTTGCCCGCCGATATTTAAGCAGCCCCTGCCGTAATTACCATTCGTGGTATCAATATAGCCTGCACAGTTGTTGATGATATTATTGTAGAATTGGTTGCCGGATGAATACAATGAATCCGGGGGGGCATCCACAAAATCATTTCTTCCGCTGAAGATGACACCCCTGTCGGAAAAATCTACAAAGCTGCAGTTCCGGATGATCACATTGCTTCTTCCTGCTACCCAGATCGCCCATTGGGTGGTCAGGTTACGGCCGTCAAATTTTAAATTCCTGATAAACTGGTTGCCGTTGGAACCTTCGGCAGACCTGAGGGATAAAAGTGCTTTCCAGAATTCGTATACTGTAGATTGTAAAACCGAGGTATCCCCTTCACCTTCCAGGTTAACGCCCTCACTTAAAAAGCACTGTTCGGTCTCCAGGTAAGTGCCGGGGTTCACATGAATGGTATCCCCGGGTGTATTTACAGTTTGTGTTGCATGCGATAATGTTTTCCAGGGATTGGCAAATGAACCGTCACCGGTTGTATCATTGCCCAACGGGTCGATATAATAAATTGAATCAAGAAAAGCAGGGGATGGAGCCGGTGTACCGGAAAAAACTTTTGTTGAAAAACAACATATAAGAACAATTGCCATGAGTATAGCCGGCACAGACCTTTTTTCCAAATACATTACTGTATTAATCATGTTGACAATTTTCTAATAATAAAGATGGTGGAAGGGTATGCCGTTGGCTATTTGCCAGTTTCAATAGAGGTATTGAATTTAATCAGTTCCGGTAAAATCAATGCAATATAAAAAGATAATCTGTTAAAATCATGCAATATGTTATTTTTTTTGAAATGTAACATTAATTTAATCTTGTTTAATGTTGATTACCAAATTGTTAAATGCATTCACTTTATTTAAATTGTTTGATGAGCCGAATTTTAATTTTACCTGTTTTAATTTACAAGTAAATAATCATATAACTATAAAAATGAGATAGTTATGAACTTTTATAAATTCACTCAATTGGATTCAGGATTTATGTAAGTGG